>JAZNNK010000022.1:0-5934 GCA_045580205.1 Faecousia sp. | reverse complement strand
GTATTTGGAGGAACGTATGCTGCCTGAAGCATTTTTGACGAGAATGAAGAGCCAGCTGCAAGAGGAATACCCCCGTTTTTTGCTCAGCTTGGAACGCCCTCGGGCAGTTGCACTCAGAGTCAATGGGCTTAGGGGTAAAATCGAACATTTGCCGTTTATAACAGAACCTGTTCCCTGGGAGGATGAGGGGTATTATTACGATCCGCAGACGCGACCGGGTCTGCACCCTTATCATGAAGCAGGCGTATATTATTTACAGGAGGCCAGCGCGATGGCGCCTGTAGTACTGCTTGATCCGCAGCCGGATGAATGGGTCTGCGATCTTTGCGCCGCACCCGGCGGTAAGTCTACACAGATCGCAAGCAGGATGCAGGGGAAGGGATTTCTTTTGTGTAATGAGATCAATTCCGGTCGCGCAAAGATTCTGAGCAGGAATATAGAACGTATGGGTGTTGCCAATGCATTGGTAACGAATGAGCATCCGCAGGTATTGTCGAAGAAATATAAAGAACGCTTTGACAGAGTCTTGATCGATGCGCCGTGTTCAGGAGAGGGAATGTTCCGGAAGGAAGAGGCGGCGGTTACCGACTGGAGCTTAGAAACGGTGCAGATGTGCGCCCGCCGGCAGCTTCAGATTTTGGAATCCGGTGCCGAATTGGTCCGTCCGGGTGGTAGACTTGTCTATTCTACCTGTACATTTTCACCGGAGGAAAATGAAGAGGTTATTGCGCGCTTTTTGTCGGAACATCCGGAATTTTCACCGGAGGAGATGGTCGCGCCCTGGTTTACATCCGGTTCGACAGGGATGTACCGCATGTGGCCGCATAAGTTGCTGGGAGAGGGACATTTTGCAGCGGTGCTGCACAAAACCGGACAGCCGGAAACACGTGCGGAGAACACATTGGCGCAGAAAATTCCAAATGAGTGGATTGCGTTTGCAAAACAGATGGATATTGTACTTCCGGCCGGAAAGATACAGATGTTCGGACAGAGTGTTTATTGGGCTCCAACAGAAATGCCCGATATCAGCGGTGTGCGTGTTTTGCGTCCGGGACTGGAGCTCGGAGAGGTGCGAAAGGGACGATTCACACCGGCACATGCGCTTGCGCTTTGGCTGAAAACGGCTTCCTGCGTTCAGAATTTTGATGCCTCAGATGCGCAGATTGGCGCATATCTTCATGGAGAAACAGTGCCCTCTGACCGGCGCGGATGGTGTCTTGTTACGGTTGACGGATTTTCTATTGGATGGGGAAAAGGCGACGGAAAAATTCTGAAAAATCACTATCCTAAGGGTTTACGGCGATAAAATGGAAAAAATTTTGCTTTACAGAAGAGTACGCGTATGATATAATCCTCAACTGGAGTAAGTCTTTGTTGCGAAATGCTAATAATAAGCAAGGAGCGGATTTTCCTTGACGAGATATGAAATTAAGGGCGGAAGACCTTTAGAGGGAACGATTACAATCAGTGGTGCAAAAAATGCTGCCGTAGCGATCATTCCTGCCGCTATTTTGGTAAATGGTAAATGTCGGGTAGAAAATGTGCCTGATATTTCTGATGTACGAATATTGCTGAGCATCCTGGAGGATATGGGTGCAACTGTCGAACATGAATCTGAATCTGTGGTGGTGCTCGATTGCACGCAGATTACGAGTGTTCATCCGAATCCCGAGTTGGTTCGGAAAATGCGCGCGAGCTATTACCTCATGGGCGCGTTGCTTGGGCGGTTTGGTAGAGCACAAGTTGCGCTGCCCGGCGGTTGTAATTTTGCGGCTCGTCCGATCGATCAGCATATCAAGGGCTTCTATGCACTTGGTGCAGATGTGGATGAAAGCGAAGATTATGTAAACCTTGAACCCGGTCCAAACGGACTGCATGGCAATCGCGTCAGCTTGGACGTAGTCAGTGTTGGTGCAACGGTTAATATCATGATGGCATCGGTACTGATGCCCGGAATGACGGTCATCGAGAATGCTGCGAAAGAACCCCATATTGTTGATCTTGCAAACTTTTTAAATACGATGGGCGCACACATTTCCGGCGCAGGTACAGATGTTGTTAAGATTCGCGGCGTAGAGAAGCTTAACGGCGGCACATATGCAATTATTCCGGATCAGATCGAGGCAGGTACATATATTGCGGCAGTGGCAGCAGTTGGTGGCAATGTGCTGATCAAGAATGTTATTCCCAAGCACATGGATTGCATAACTTCTAAATTTCAGGAAATGGGCGTTGAGTTTATCAATTATGATGATGCGATCCGTGTTCGTCAAAGCGGACGGCTTCGCCATACTACGGTCAAGACACGTCCTTATCCGGGATTCCCGACGGATATGCAGGCGCAGATCTGTGTATGCATGTCTCTGGCAAGCGGTATCAGCCGGTTGACTGAAAGTGTTTATGAAACACGATTCTTCGGATACTGCACGGAGCTGGAAAATATGGGCGCGGAGATCTCCATTAACGGAAAGACCGCTACCGTTACAGGTCGGGAAACACTGCATGGCGCAACGGTTTATGCCAATGATCTCCGCGCGGGAGCAGCGCTTGTGATTGCCGGTCTTGCTGCAGAGGGTACGACAATCGTTGAGAATGTGCATTTTATCGAGCGGGGATATGAAAAGATTATTGATAAACTTACATCGCTCGGCGCGGATATTCAAAAGATTGGGTAATAAAAAATATTAAGGGTGCTGCACCGAGCAGCACCCTTGTTATTTATTCAGAAAACATAGGTGTTGAAAGATATCGGGTTCCTGTGTCCGGCAGAAGCACCACGATTGTCTTACCTGCGGATTCCGGGCGCTTGGCAAGCGTCAGCGCTCCGTGCAGAGCAGCGCCTGAGGAGATGCCGGCAAGGATGCCTTTTTGCCGGCTTAAAAATCTTCCGGCGTCATATGCATCCTCTTCTGATACAGAAATGACTTCATCATAAATATCCGTACGAAGTACAGACGGTATGAAGTTTGCACCGATACCTTGCAGACCGTGCGGACCGGCTTTTCCTGCGGACAGGAGGGGAGAGGCGGCCGGTTCCACAGCCACGATCTTGATGTCCGGATTCTTTTCTTTCAGAAACTCTCCGACACCGGTAATCGTGCCGCCCGTGCCGACACCGGCAACAAAGATATCGACCTTGCCATCCGTATCATCCCAAATTTCCGGTCCGGTAGTTGCTTTGTGAACAGCGGGGTTTGCGGGATTTGTAAACTGCCCGGGAATAAAGCTGTTGGGAATGCTTTTGGCAAGCGTTTCCGCTGTATCCACAGCGCCTTGCATACCCAAAGTTCCGTCAGTAAGCACGAGCTCTGCGCCATAGGCGGTCATTGCTAAACGCCGTTCCATGCTCATAGAATCGGGCATGACGATGATCGTGCGATATCCGTATACAGCAGCAACAGCAGCCAGGCCAATCCCAGTATTGCCGGAGGTTGGTTCGATGATAACAGAGCCGGGACGCAAAAGTCCTTGCTGCTGTGCTTTTTGAATCATGAAAAGTGCCGCACGGTCTTTGACAGAGCCTGCTGGATTAAACATTTCCAGCTTGGCTAAAATGCGAACATCCGGAGCTAAGGAAGCATCGATAGGTGTTAGCTCCAGTAAAGGTGTTTTTCCGATCAGCTGATTGATAGAAGTATAGATATTTGCCAAAGAAATCACCTCCAAAGGATTGATAGAATTATACTCTTTGATGCAGGTGCATGTCAACAGAAACATTGACATTGCATAGTGCGTATGATATAAAACAGGGGAAAGGGGAGGAGCCCAATGTCTGAAATTCAGAAAAGCATTGAAACAGTAGTTGACAGTATTCTGGAAGATTATGGATGCGGTCGGGATATCGACCAGATAGAGTTATCCCGCAAGCCCGATAAAGACACGGTAATCGATATTATCGGCAAGCTTAGCAGGATTGTGTTTCCGGGATACTTTAAGGATAAAAACTACCGCATGTATAATGCCAAGCATAACCTCTCAATGCTGATCGAGGATGTGATGATTCACTTGAACCGACAGGTCGAGCTGGTGTTATGTGAGGGGGGAGAGTCTGAGGGATCGGCGAAGGAGAAATCTGAGCAGATCGTTCTTTCGTTTTTCCGTCAGATACCTGCGATCCGTGCGCTGGTACAGACAGATTTACAGGCAGCATATGAAGGTGATCCGGCAGCTACCGGTATGGCAGAGATCATCTATGCATATCCCGGTCTGTTTGCGATCATGGTATACCGACTTGCTCATGTATTGCATACGCTTGGTGTACCTATGCTACCCAGAATCATGACAGAGCATGCACACAGTGTAACCGGTATTGATATCCACCCGGGTGCAACGATCGGAAAGTATTTCTTTATTGATCATGGTACGGGAATCGTTATTGGTGAGACAACGGTGATCGGAGAGAATGTCAAGATTTATCAGGGTGTTACGTTGGGCGGCTTATCTACACGCGGCGGACAGAGCCTGCGGGGCAAGCGCCGCCATCCGACCATTGAGGATAATGTAACGATCTATGCCAACGCCTCTATTCTGGGTGGTGATACGGTGATCGGTCGAGATTCTGTGATCGGAGCGAATGCATTTATTACCAAATCGATCGCACCGGGGACAACGGTTACAATCAAGAATCAGGAGCTTCAGTATAAAGCACGCATGAGCGATACGTTTTCGAATTGATATAGGGATAAAAAAGCTGTTGTGGAAAACCACAACAGCTTTTTTATTGACTTAATCTTCAAAGGTCAGGATATCTTTATACCGCTGCTTGAAAATATCATAGACAGCATCGAGAATATCTTCGTTTTCAACAGCGAGATAGTTTTCGTTCTCTTCATCTACCGGTTCGATCTGGAGGATCACGATCTCGTTAGAGTCGTTTTCAGCAGGAATCAGGACTAAATATTCCTTGTCGCCGTATTCAATGCAATCAAGATATTCAAATGTGATATCTTCACCGTTTTCGTCGGTAAGCGTCAGAAGAGAGGATTCTTCCTCCTGCAGGTTTTCAAGATCTTCCATATTAACCTCTTGCTTCTTTGACAATCGCGACGGACTTTTTGCACAGCTCGGTGATCTCGTCCCACTTGCCGTTTTCAATCAGATCGGCAGTAACCATGTAGCTGCCGCCGCAGGCGCAGATGACCGGACACGATGCGTATTCAGCCAGATTCTTCAGGCTGATGCCGCCGGTGGGCATAACTTTAAACATGGGGAAGGGAGCAGCCATAGCCTTGATCTTTGCAAGACCGCCGGATTGCTCGGCAGGGAAGAACTTTAAGACTTCCAATCCGAGATTGTAGGCGGCGTGATAATCTGTAGGTGTGGTGCAGCCGGGGAAAATGGTAATACCCTTCTGCTGACAGTACTTGACAATCTCGATATCCAAACCGGGGGTTACGACAAATTTACCGCCTGCCGCGATGGTCTGATCTACATGCTCTTTTGTCATGACGGTGCCGGCACCGACGAGCATTTCGGGGTGGCTTTCGGTCATGATGCGGATCGCATCGGCAGCGCCTGCTGCGCGGAAGGTAACTTCTGCAACGGGGATACCACCGGCACACAGCGCATCAGCCAAGGGCTTGGCATCACGCTGAGGGTTGGACAGTTTAATAACGGGAACAACGCCGATTTGGCTGATTTGTTTTTGCAGCTCGTTCATTTTCTATTCCTCCTGGCTTCAAACAGCCTGTTTTATAGCAGAAATATCTGCTTGTCTAACCTTATTATAGTCCGACGGCGACAGCCTGTCAATGAGGAAAAAGATCACAGATGTACTGCGTTCGAGTTTTTAAGCTGCAGCTGCAATTTGTCTGCGATCAGTGCAATAAACTCAGAATTGGTAGGCTTGCCCTTTGTGTTACTGACCGTATAACCGAAAAATCTCTGCAGGGTGTCAAGATCACCGCGATCCCACGCCACTTCGATGGCATGGCG
>JAZNNK010000021.1:0-4557 GCA_045580205.1 Faecousia sp. | reverse complement strand
CGCATTTGCGCCAGCGCGTACTGGATGCCGCTGAAAAGCTTGAATACACACCGAATATGATTGCCCAGTCGCTGCGCCGCGACACGCGCAGAGATATTGCTCTTGTAATTCCAAATCTTTCCAACCCCTTTTATTTGCAGGCCCTGCTTGGTGTTGGTGAGGGACTGTCTGACGGAAACTGCAACCTGATCCTTTGCAACACCATGCATGACCCGGAACGGGAATGCCAGTATCTCAAGCAGTTATACGAGCGTCAGGTACAGGGTGTGATCCTCTCCTCGGTAGAAGATTCCAATCTGCAGACCGTTGAGAAATATGCCGCCAAAGGCATGAAATTTGTTCTTTTAGACCAGATGTCCGGCTCGCTGGAATGTCCCGGCATCCAATTTGATTCCAGAGCCGGTGCAAGAATGGCCGCAGAGCATCTGATCGGTCTGGGTCATACAAAAATTGCGTTTGCCTCGACACCCCTGGTTCGTTTTACGCGAACAGAGATCTACAAAGGCTACTGCGAAGCGATGATGACAGCCGGTCTGGATTGTCCCGAATCTCTGCTGTTTACCTGCGCGATCAGCAAAATCGGGCGCAGCAGCGACTATGAGCTCAATGTCGGGCGGGAAATTGCAAAAGCATTTCTGGACAAGGACTGTCCCGCAACGGCAATCATCTGCATCAATGATATGATTGCGATCGGTCTGATCCAGGCGCTGACACAGCACGGTCTGCGCGTTCCGGAGGATGTCTCCGTGATCGGATTTGATAACATCCCCATTGCCGGCGCATTTGTACCCGCGCTGACGACCGTTCACTATCCTGCGCAGGAGGTGGGTCGGCTGGCCGCGATCATGCTCATGGATTCCATGCAAAACGACGCAAAACCGGCCGCAATTACCATGAACCTGCCGCCAAAACTCATCGTGCGGGAGAGCACTGCCGCACCCCGCAGTAAAATTGCACAAAAAAATCCGCCTTTTGATTTTTGAGAAATCGTTTTCTTTAGAATCATGGATAAAAGGTATCTGCATGTATTGCATTTTCTGTTGTTTATAGTATAATTATAATAAATTATTCTAGGTATTGTTGGCGCTTTCTGTGCGACCGGCCAAACCAGCCTGATAACTACGCGCAGTTAACGATGCACGGCATACCCGGATAAAAGAAATCGTTTTCTATTTATAATGAAATTCAGGAGGAAATGAAAATGGAAGTAAAAAATCTGCAAGTAGAAAAATTATCTGTATCGGTTCACGACACCCGTGATTCTATGGGCAAGGCCGCAGCAAAGGCTGCTGCCGAGCGCATTAATGCTGTCATTGCAAAAAACGGCGTAGCAAATGTCGTCTTTGCGGCAGCCCCCTCTCAGAATGAAACACTGAAGTATCTGCTTCAGGAAAACATTGACTGGACAAAGGTTCGCGGCTTCCATCAGGATGAATACATCGGACTCGACCCCGCACATCCCGCAGGCTTTGGCAACTTCATGCGCCGTACCATTTTCGACCTTGTTCCCTTTAAGGAGCTGCACTATCTGCTCTGCAAGCCCGAAGAAGCTGAAGAAAAGTGCGCCAGCTATTCCGAGCTGCTGACAAAGTACCCCGCCGACCTGATCTTCCTCGGCTTTGGTGAAAACGGCCACATGGCATTTAACGATCCCGCTGTTGCTGATTTTAATGATCCTAAAATGGTCAAGATCGTTGAGCTTGACGATATCTGCCGCCAGCAGCAGGTCAACGACGGCTGCTTCGGTCATATCAACGAGGTTCCCAAGCAGGCTATGACACTGACTCTGTCGTTTATTATGAATGTTCCGCATGCAATTTGCACCGTTCCGACCGACCGTAAGGCAAATGCTGTTTACGGTGCGCTGTGCGGCCCTGTAACTACGGACTGCCCCGCAAGTATTTTGCGCAGCCACAACGATGCAGTGCTGTTTATGGACGCACCTGCCGCATCGAAGCTGCCCGAAAATCTGTAATCGGAGCAGACAGATATGTACACAAAAACTGCTGACCAGATCATGGCTGCCAATCCGGAGCTTGCAATTATTCCGGTTGGTTCTATCGAACAGCACGGTCCTCACCTGCCGGTCATGACAGACTGGGCGATCGCTTCCGAGCTGGGAAAGCGTATTGCAGAAAAGACAAACGCCTTTGTCCTGCCTGCACTGCCTATATCCACCTGCCGTGAACATATGGGCAAAAAGGGCGCGGTATGGATGGAGCCGACAACGTTCTACCAGATGATGACCGACATCATTCTGAGCCTGAAGCAGCAAGGTTTTAAGAAGGTCGGTATCCTGCAGTGTCATGGTGGCATTTTTGTCATGACGCCCCTGATCCGCGATCTTAACGCCCGGCACAATCCGGATCTTATGGTCGCGCTTGCCGATATCGTATCCTTTGGCGGCCGCCTGTACGAGGAGGGCATCCTGCAGACCAATACCGAGCTGCACGCAGGCGAAGGCGAGACTTCGAAAATGCTCGCGATCGCCCCGGAGACTGTACATATGGAAAAGGCTGCAGACTTTGTCCCCGATGTTCCCCGGGCATATTTAAGCTACGGAAGTATTTTCCGCGCATCGCCCACCGGTGTGTGGGGCGAACCGACGAAGGCCTCGGCTGAAAAGGGCGAGCTGCTTCTAAACCGCATCACCGAAATGGCTATTGAATCATTTGACAATGCCTTCGCGTATATGTCTGAAAAAGAACCGTTTAATTACAGCAATTTCTGAGGAGGAAGAATCCATGACAAAACTAAGAGTTCTCTTGATCGGCGCCGCTTTTTCTGCCGATCTTCATTCCGACGGCTACAGCCGTATTTTAGACAAGGTCGATATCGTCGGTATCTGCGACAAAGATCTCAATCGCATTGAAGCCCTTGCTCAGCGCTACGGCTTTACCGGCTACACCGCTTACGATGACTATGACACCGCGATTGCCGAGTGCGACTGCGACTTGGTTGATATCTGCATGCCCAACTTCCTGCACCATGATGTCGCTATTAAGGCTATGAACGCCGGCCATGATATCATCTGCGAGAAGCCTCTGGCAACAACGGTTGAAGACGCACAGGATATGGTCGATACCGCAAACCGTCTCGGCAAGCACATCTACTATGCTGAGGACTGGCTGTTTGCCCCCGCCTTCCGTAAGGCTCTCGAGATCCTCAACAGCGGCAAGGTCGGCAAGCCCCTGTACATCCGCGCGCGTGAAAGCCATTGCGGTTCGCACAGCCCGTTTGCACAGCTCATTAAATACTGTGGCGGCGGCTGCATGGTACACTTAGGCGTACACCCTGTCAGCTTCATGCTCGCACTGAAGAACAATCAGTGGTCCGAGCTGACTGCCATGACCTCCGGTGGCAGCGACACAAACCTTGTTCACCGCAAAATGGAGGGCGAAGACTGGGCCGGTGCTTTCCTGCGCTTTGCCGACGGCACCTATGCAACCCTTGAGGCGAACTATGTTACGGTCGGCGGCATGGAGGACGTGCTGGACATTTACTGTGAGGAAGGCTGCATTCATGTTGATCTGTCCTTCTCCGGCCCTGTTAAGGTATTCTCCATTCCCGGACTTGACTACACTGTTGAAAAAGCAGAGATCACGACCGGCTGGTCCACACCCGCCGTTGACGAAAAGTACAACCTCGGCTACTGCGGCGAGATCAACCACTTTATCGAATGCGCCCGCAACGGTGTTGACGCACAGGTCGGTCTGCGCGGCATTGACGGTCTGGAAACGCTGAAGGTCATCAATTTGATTTATCAGTCCGCAAAAGAAGGAATTCATATCAAAAACGACCATCTGGAGGTCTGATTATGGCTAAGTCCTTAAAAGACATTCATATTCCGGTAACCGTCGGCGGCGTAACGTTTAAAAACCCGTTCTATGTCGCCTCGGGTCCGACTACAAAAACTGTCAAGCAGCTTTTGAAGATCGAAGAAACCGGCTGGGCAGCAGCCAGCATCAAACTGAGCATCGATCCTGCTCCCTACATCAACCGCAAGCCGCGTTACGGCATTTTTAAGGACCGCAACGCCCTTGCCTTTACGACAGAAAAGCGACTGACCTTCCAGGAAGGTCTGAAGCTCATTGCCGATGCAAAGCCCTTGCTGCATGACTTAAAGCTCATGGCCAACATCACCTATGCAGGCGATGCAGGTGTAGAGGGCTGGGTCAACATGGCCAAGAAATTTGAAGAAGTTGGCGCAGACATTATTGAGCTGAACATGTGCTGCCCCAACATGTCCTACAACCTGGAGCTGACCTCCGGCGGCGCGCAGACTGCCTCCAAGCAGACCGGCGCAAGCATGGGCCAGAACGCCAATGTGGCGGCAGAGATCGTTAAAGCCGTTAAGGAAGCGATCTCCATTCCCCTGTTTGTCAAGCTGACGCCCGAAGGCGGTAAGATCGCACAGGTCGCAAAGAGCCTATATGAAGCCGGTGCAGATGCCGTTGGCGGCACAGGTAACCGCATGGGTATCCCGCCCATTGATCTGGATAACCCCGAAAAAGCTTTCTATCATCTGCAGGACGAGGTCAGCATGAGCTGCTACTG
>JAZNNK010000020.1:0-7124 GCA_045580205.1 Faecousia sp. | reverse complement strand
TGACAGGGGCAGTAGCCTTAGGCTTAGAACGGGAAGCAGAGGACAGCGCACTTTTGGGGGCTGCCGGTGCAAGATCGGGAGCCTCATAGGTTACCTCTACCTTTGCGTCGGAAGAACCGATGCCGAGGAAGCCGGATTTTGCCTGTGCCAGCACCTGAACGGAAACGCTGTCGCGGTCAAGACCTAACTGAGTCAGCGCCGCTTCAATAGCAAGATCAATCGTCTTGCCAGTGGTGATTATTGTTTTTTCCATAGATTATTCCTCCGTGATCTGGGGGTCGTAACGGTTGGGATCGTAAGCGCGACCCTTGCAGAAGGGACGGTCGGATATACCGGAGGGAGAGGCGTTTTCGGTATCTTCAGATACGACGCCCTTCTTTGCGGCATATTCTTTTGCAGCGGCGGCTTTAGCGGCCTCCTGTTCCTTCTGTTGTTTTTGTTGCAGCTTCTTTTTGCTGGTGTTTTCTGTAATGCCGTCGGGGTTAGCGGCGCGGCGCTCTGCGCGGATGCGCTCTTTTTCTGCTTCGGCAGCGTCGGCCTCTAAGGCCTTTTGCAGACGCACAGCATCCTCTGCGTCATAGATTTTCCGGTATTTTTTCGTCAGATATACATCTGTGATGACTGTTACGATACCCTGAATGAACCAGTAAAGGCTCAATGCTGCAGGTACGGTAAAGCCGATCCACAGGGACATAATCGGCATAGTGTACATCATCGTTTTGCTGGTCTGATTTGCCTGCGAATTTTTTGCAGTCTCTTTGTCCTGCAGGCCTCTTTCGTCAGTAACGACAGAGTTGTTCATTTTCATGGAAATGAACATAGAAAGAACCTGGCTGCCGGCAGACAGAAGCGGGATGAGGAAAAGACCGATGGTTGCCCAGTTGTACGCTTCCCATGCAAAGACATTAAATTGCGGCTGCGCACCTAAGTTGACGCCAAAGAAATCAAAGTTGACACCGGCAAGTGTTGCTTCGCTGATCTCAGGCAATGCAGTACGGATCTGCTCCGCAAAATTGGGAATCTGAGAGGCGGCAATGATTTGCTCATAGAAGGATCTGCTTCCAAACAGGTCAGGGGCAGCTTCTTTAATGATAGAGATGATCTTTGCGGAAACCTCGGCAGACTCGCCCAGCATGTACGTGATCGGCTCACGCACAATCGTATAAAGCGGGATCAGGATCAGCAGGGGGATAAAGCTCCAAAGGCAGCCGCCACCGAGGCTGACGCCTTCGTCTTTATAAAGCTGACGAATGGCTTCGCTCTGCTTTTGCTGATCATTGGCATATTTTTTTTGGATCTCCTGCAGCTTCGGAGAAAGACGGGACATTTTCATGGAGCTTTTTTTGCTTTTGGCCGTAAGGGGCGTCATCAGCAGCTTTACGATTACCGCGAAAATGATCAGCGCCCATCCGTAGTTGCTGGTAAGCTGATACAGAAGCGATAACAGCCAACCGAACGGGACAGTTATAATGTCAGAAATTTGAAATGCGAGTAACATGAATGTTCCTCCTAAAGTTAAGGTACAGGGTCAATAAAATCACCTTTGTAAAAAGGATGGCAGCGCAGCAGGCGCTTAAGTGCCAGCCAGCCGCCCTTGCAGGCTCCGTGCTTAGTAATAGCTTCATATGCGTAGCACGAACAGGTTGGAGAAAACCGGCAGCGGGTATGTTTGTAGGGAGAGATCGAGCGCTGATAAAAACGGATACACAATAAGAGAAAAGCTTTCATTCTTCCGGCTCCGTCTGTACAAGGACACCTGCGCGTTCTGCCAAAGACAGATAAGCGCGGCAAAGGTCGGAAAAGTCGGCGTCTACACAGCGCCGTCTTGCAACAACGACAATGTCCCATCCGCAGAAAAATGCGTCTTCATTGAGCCGATAGACCTCTCGCAGACGGCGGCGAACACGGTTGCGAACGACTGCGCAGCCGATTTTTTTGCTTACCGTTACGCCCACCCGATTGGTGGCAGTGCGATTCCTTTTTGCATATAAAACAAGATAGGAATTGGCGTGGCCGGCAGAGGCGTAGAGCCGCCGGAATATGTGATTGAGTTTCAGCGCGCCGGAAAATTTCATAAAATCCCCTCACCGTTATCAATGGGAGAGCCTTATAAAAAGGGAGCGGGGCGAATAGCCATTCGCCCCGCGTGGACTCCCATTTCGCTATGAGCGATTATTTCGCTGTGGCAACCCACTTACGCTCACGCAGACAGAACCTTGCGGCCCTTGGCACGGCGGCGGGCAAGCACCTTGCGGCCGTTGGAAGTAGCCATTCTCTTTCTAAAGCCGTGAACCCTGGATCTGTGGCGACGGCTGGGTTGATAGGTACGCTTCATTTGTGTACACCTCCTGTCAAAACACATATGCTCGACAGCCGAAAGGCCGTAGCAAAACATAATAACTGACCATAACATGGTCATTCTACGGTATTATAACCGAAAAAACTTATACCGTCAATAGCTTTTTTGAGGGACGGCGTTTATTTAAGCCGTTCCCAAAGCCAGGGAAGATGGGATTCAAAGTCGATCCCGAACGCAGAGGGCGCTTTGCAGGCGGCAAGTATGCGTTCGATAAAGGCGGCCGCAAGCGCCGCGCTGTCATACAGACTTTTGCCGGACAGAACGCCGCCGCTTAAAACAGCGCAAAACAGGTCGCCGGTTCCGTGCTGGGAGACAGGGTACCTTTTTGTCCGGTATACAAAGGGTTCTTTGTCGGAGGTTGCGATCAAGAAGCCGATATCTTCGCTGCTTGTGGAGATCCCGGTCAAAACGACCGACTTTGCACCGAGCGCCAGAACCGCATCAGCAAGCGCACGGTAGTACGGCAGATCTGCGCAGGCGCAATAGTCGATCCCGGTCAGAAGAGACGCTTCTGTAACGTTGGGAAGAAGAATATCTGCTTTTTTGCAAAGACGACGCAGACCGTCTGTGTGCGCAGGTGTGATACCGCTATATTGTTTTCCGTAATCGCCCATCACAGGGTCGAGGATCACGTGGCAGTCAAACCGGTCAACGAGCGCATCGACGGCATCGATTTGCACAGGCTCTGCAAGATAACCGATGCAGATTGCGTCGAAGGATACGCCCACAGACTGCCAGTGGCGACAGATTGCGGGAATGTCTTCTGTAAGCAGACGGCGGTGTGGGTCTGCAAAGGCCGTGTGCGTCGAAAAAATTGCAGTTGGCAAAGTGGCGCATTGACAGCCCATTGCTGACAGCACCGGCAGAGTAACGGTCATACTGCATTTACCTACACAAGACAGGTCCTGTACAGATAAAATCTGTTTCATAGGATCACTCCTGATTTCTCTTCTTCATCAGATTGCGCATGCGCAGCGCATGGTCCAGTTCGCGCTTGCGGATACGAAGGCTTTTTGGCGTACACTCCAAAAGCTCGTCGTCTGCCAGATATTCCAGACATTGCTCTAAGGAAAGAATTTTGGGAGAGGTAAGACGCAGCGCTTCGTCAGAACCGGAGGCACGCATATTGGTAAGCTGTTTCTTTTTGCAGACATTGACGGTCATGTCCTCGTTCCGGCTGCAGATACCGACGACCATACCGGCATAGACAGGTGTACCGGCGCCAATAAACAGCGCACCGCGCTCCTGTGCGTTAAACAGGCCGTAGGAGCAGGCCTCGCCTGTTTCGAAGGCAATCAGGGAGCCTGTCAGACGGCGGTCAATCTGTCCTTTCATAGGCGCGTATTTTTCCAGAACACTCGACATGATGCCCTCACCGCGCGTGTCGGTTAAGAATTCGTTGCGGTAGCCGAAAAGGCCTCTGGAAGGCACCAAAAATTCAAGGCGGTAGCGCGTGCCGACAGGGGTCATGCTCAGAAGATCGGCTTTGCGGCGTCCCATCTTTTCAATGACTGCGCCCATACATTCCTCCGGAACATCGGCCACCATCCGTTCGATCGGCTCGCACAGGACGCCGTCGATTTCCTTTGTCAGAACGCGCGGCGTGGAAACGGAGAATTCATAGCCTTCCCGGCGCATCGTTTCCATGAGGATGGAAAGGTGCATTTCTCCGCGTCCGGCAACATTGAAGGCGTCTGTTCCCTGCTCGGTTACATGCAGGGAAACATCCTTCAAAAGTTCTTTTTCCAGACGGGCGCGCAGGTTGCGCGATGTAACGAACTTGCCTTCTTTTCCGGCAAAAGGAGAATCGTTTACCGCAAAGGTCATTTCTATGGTAGGGTCGGAGATTTTTACAAACGGCAGAGGCTCAACGGTATCGACGGCGCAAAGTGTACGGCCGATCGTGATGTCCGACATACCCGACAGTGCAACGATCTCGCCGGCGGAGGCTTCCTGAATGGGGTTTTTGCCCAGACCGTCATACTCATAAAGCGCAACGACTTTTCCTTTGTTGCAAAGAGAGGCGTCGTGATAATCGCAGATAGTAACATCCTGATTGACGCGAATCGTGCCGCGCTCTATACGGCCGACAGCAATTCTGCCGACATATTCATTATAATCAATAGAAGAAACGAGAAGCTGCAGAGGGGCGTCCTTATCACCTGCGGGGGCGGGGATGTAGCGGACAATGGTCTCGAACAGAGGCGTAAGATCGGTCCCTTCTACATCGGGACTGTACGAGGCGGTTCCCTGACGGCCCGAACAAAATACAGTCGGGGAATTAAACTGCTCATCGGTGGAGTTTAAGTCTAAAAGGAGCTCCAAAACTTCGTCGACCACCTCGTGGATCCGGGCGTCGGGCTTGTCGATCTTATTTACAACAACGATCACCTTGTGGCCCAGCTCAAGCGCCTTTTGCAGAACGAATCGCGTCTGCGGCATCGGGCCTTCTGCGGCGTCGACCAGCAGAAGGACACCGTTGACCATTTTTAAAATGCGCTCGACCTCGCCGCCAAAGTCGGCGTGGCCGGGTGTGTCAACAATGTTGATTTTTGTATTCTTGTAGGCAACAGCGGTGTTTTTTGCGAGAATTGTAATGCCGCGTTCCCTTTCCAGATCGCCGGAGTCCATGACGCGGTCGACCGTGCTTTGGTTTTCCCGGTAAATGCCTCCCTGCTTGAGCATTTCGTCAACGAGGGTGGTCTTTCCATGATCAACGTGCGCAATAATCGCCACGTTGCGAATGTTTTCCTGTAAAGCCATAATGATTAGCGCTCCTTATATACTAAAAGCAATATTTTTCTAATTATAAAATATAACACAGAACTATGCTGTTTGCAACATTTTCAGAAAGAAATTGGCATAAAAGGCTTGCGTGTGGCAGGCAGGTGTGATACAATTTTATGCAATCTACATAAAATAAGAGGCGAATTTTTGTGAAGCATTTCCTGCAATTTTTGATTATTTTGGCGTTTTCCATGCTTGGCGAGCTGCTGCAAGCACTTATTCCGCTGCCTGTTCCAGCGTCGATCTACGGTCTTGTGCTGCTGTTTGCGGCGCTGTGCTCCGGCCTGTTGAAGGCAGAAAAGGTAGAAAAAGCGGCTGAATTTTTAATTTCTGTTATGCCGATTCTGTTTGTTGCGCCGGCGGCAGATATTTTATTGTATTTTGATGTCATCGCGCCGAGCCTTGCCGCGATTATAACGACTGTTGTGCTTTCCACGTTTTTGGTGTTTGCTGTGTCCGGATTTGTGGCAAAGGCGCTGCTTGGCGGGAGGAAAAAGGGATGATGGAATTTCTTAGTAATGTTGCCCTGTTTCCGGTTGTCTTAACACTTGGGGCATATCAGGTGGGTCTGTGGTGCCATAAAAAATGGAAAAACCCTCTCACAAACGCGATTTTGATTGCGGTCGTTCTGGTGGTCGGCTTTCTGCTTCTTACAGGTTTTCCGGTAGATGTCTATAAGCAGGGGACCTCACGGCTGTCCTGGCTTTTAACGCCGGCAACGGTTTCTCTGGCGGTGCCGATGTACCATAATATCCGTGCGTTGAGAAAAAATCTCGTTGCCGTGCTGGCAGGTGCGGTGTCGGGTGCGGTTGCTGCACTGAGTTTTATTTTGCTGATGTGCGTTCTTTTTTCTTTGGATGACACAATTACGATCTCGATCTTGCCAAAATCGATCACCACAGCGATCGGAATCGTTCTGTCAGAAGAGGGCGGCGGTATTCCTGCGCTAACAACGCTTGCAATTTTTATTACAGGCATTACCGGCGCGTTGCTCGGCCGGCCCATGTGCCGGCTGTTCGGGTTCAACGATCCGGTCTCGCAGGGTGTTGCGCTCGGAACTGCATCCCATGCGGTAGGTACTTATACAGCCATAGAGATGGGTCAGCTGCAAGGTGCGGTGAGCAGCTTGTCTTTAGCCGTAGCGGGTCTTTTTACCGCGCTCGTTTTCCCGATCGTGCTGATGTTTGTGTAAAAAAAGAGGCTGCCTTTGAGGCAGCCTCTTTTTCGCTATCGTTTATGTGTAAAGTGCGGGATAAAATGATAAGAAGGAGAAATTGCACAAAAAAGATAAAAGGATAACGATAATGGCAAGATCCAGAACGAACAAAACTATATAGAATATCGTTTTTCCTTTTGATTTGTTTTCTGCCTCCTGTAAGAAGTATTTGACGCATCGGTAGAAGATATACTCCTCAATCAGTACCGAGAAGAGCAGGAGCCCGATAAAAACAGGGAACAAGCGAGTGAGTGAGAAATTAGACTTTAAGAGGTTGAACATGAATATGCACCACAGCACATAGGTAATGACCATAACAATAGTAGAGAAGATCGTCCATGCAATGCGTAAGGCTTTTCGCATTTAGCTACCTCCTTTTATGAAAAGGGACGTTTTGTTATATGGGGAATCTGCTGCCTTTTTATCTCAAAAGATGTGTCAAGCGCGGTAAAATGCCCAACACAGAAAGCACACACAAAACTTCAAAAAGGATAGCGGCAAGATCCAGAACGAACAAAACGATATAAAACTTCGTTTTCCCTTTTGATTTGTTTTTTTCATCCTGTAAGAAGTAGTAGATGCATTTGCAGAAGATAATCTCTACCGGAACCGTTACTGCGAGGAAAACAAATACAACAGGAATCATGAGCACTTCGATAGGCGGGTCGTCTGGCACAAGTATATCAATAATAGTTACAGCACACACATATCCACAAGTAAGGACTATGAGGAGCACGGAAAAAATCACCCATGCAATTCGTA
>JAZNNK010000019.1:0-10205 GCA_045580205.1 Faecousia sp. | reverse complement strand
ACCTCGATAGATAGTCCCATTGATGCTGCTTTGTCCAAAATATATGCTTCAGTATTGTCCTTTATGATATCTCTTAGTTGCTTATTTGCAGATAATGAACCCTCTTCCACAAAATGATCTGCATCTAACTCAATACCGCTCCAATATGACGTTAAATCATTTATCTTAATTTTAATAACAGGCGATATAATCGTTATAGAAAGAAATATACCGCACAACATTCTTATAATGGAGCTATGTGCTCCTTTTTTCTCTGTTAGGGAAATGATAATGCTGACTATAATTGCAGCTACTGTAAACGATATTAAATATGCTTGGATTTGATCCATCATGATACACCCTTCATAAAGCATACCGTGCTTACAAGAAAGAGTAGACAAACCGTTCCTGTGATCGCAAGAAGAAAGCCCATAGAGCCGGAAAAGTCCTGCAAAAGACTAACAGACTGTTTTTGTCCAAAAACAGAGCATATACCGGCAGTAATTTTTAAAAGAATATATTGTACTGCTATTTTTATAAACGGACCGATCCATATTGCAATCATTGCAAGCAATCCGTATATCCCAACAGCATTTTTCATGACGCCGGCGCTAATTAGTATCGTTTCTGACGCATCAGATATGATTCCGCCAACGACCGGAACAACACCTGCTAACGCAAGCTTTGTTGCCTTTATAGCAGAAGCATCTGCTGTTCCGCTTACAACACCCGTAATTCCTATATATCCTGTAAAGACATACAAAACAATTTTAAGAGACCAAACCATCATCCATTTAATAAAATCACGGACCCTTTTTATCAGATCTTCTGCCAGGGCACTATAAGCAATTGACATGCAAATGTAAATATATATCATAGGAATAATGACTTTTGTGATCATAATGGATAATAATGTGTTGAAAAAAACTGTGCCGGTATATAATGCCGTTGAACTTGTTATTGCCCCTTGTGCGGCCAGCGCAGCTGTCATTACAGGCAGTAATAGTTTTCCATATTCACTGATATCGTTAACGGTCTGCACACCTAAACTTATCAGGGCATTTGTCGGTTTAATTATCAGTGCACCGAGTATAATAGCACCGATCAATCCGATCAATTTACTATTGCAGGCAGAATAATTTTGGACGACTGATACAAGCAATAGGATAGCAATGATTGACACACAGATACCGGTTGCTTCAGAAATACTTGGTTGTATCCTGCGAATCGCTTGTTTTACTATGTACCACAATCCTTCTGAAAATGATTCTGATTCAACCGGAAGAAATTCCTGCGCGCTATCCGGAATGCTCGGTGCACTAAAATCAAGCGCAGAAACAGGAAGCGCAACTATAAATAAAAAAACAATTATGTAAAAAATGATTTTCATGTGCTTGCCAAGACCTCTTCGATCAGTGTAAGTAGACTGTTAAACAAAGGGATCGAAAGCCATAAAATAATTGCAGACGACATGATCTTCAATGACTTTCCAAGTACGGCATTTGCGGAATCCTCACAGATCAAGACCGTTATTTCTGTCAGCAAACTGATTCCGACTGCCTTTAATAGTATTTTTATCATTTCCGGATCTAAATTTCCGATTGCCTGTAATTTGCTAAAAAAGCTATAGACAGGTTCAAAATATGTAAGTGATGCGACGATGACCATGCAGCATACAAATAGTGAAAGAATGACGGAGAAATCCTTTCTGTCATTCGATAAGAAAATACATAGTATGACTGTGATCAATATGCCTGCAGCGGCTTTTAAAAAAATATTCATCAGAATTCAAATAGTTTTTTGACAAGGTCAAAAAGATCGTAAATTTTTTGGGCAACCATCATAAGAACAACAACCAATCCTGTAATCGTCGTCATTGTTGCCTGCTCTTCCCGACCGGAACGTGCTAATACCTGATTTAATATTGAAATAATAATTCCAATAGCAGCGATCTTAAAAATTAAGTCAATTTCCATATGCTAAATCAATAAAATGACAATTGCTGCACCTGCGCATAATGCAAGTGTCTGATAACTGCGAAGTCGTACAGCCTGATTTTCCGTTAACTGTTTTAAATCGTCGCTACAGGTCTGAAAAATTGATGTGAGCCCCTTAAGCTGACCGTCTAAATCAAAATGACCTAGACATTCTCCCAATAACGCTATTTCCTTATAAAGACGCACAGGCAAGCGATCTTTATATTCAGATAAAACCTTATCCATACAAGCCTTTGCATCCGGCGATATTTGATTTTTAAGTTCTTTTGAGAAACAAATAAAGATTTTTCTTAATGCACCGCTACATTTCTCAGAAGCTAAAGCACAAAGACCTGGAAGCGGTGTCATATGATATTGGAGCTCACACTCCATAAATTCCAGAGCGGAGAGTAATTGCTTTAGATACATTTCTTCTTGTCGATGCGATGCTGCAATTAAGAAACCAAATCCCCCACATCCTGTAATTACAAGAAAGATACCTAATATTTTAATGCTCATTTGTCCATCCTTTCTGCCCTCCAGGACTTGTCCCTGTGAAGGGTAATCAGTGTATCAAATAAACGGCTTGCAACAATCGGTTGATATACCGGCCTTGATAGCAGATCCTCCTTGCTCGAAGCATGTGCCGTCGCCATCAGATCAACACCGCACCAGCCAGCCCGGATCAATGCCGTACAATCCTCGTTTGCAGTTATCTCGTCAACAGCAATAAGCTCAGGTCCCATATTTCGAAGCGCCATTTCAATTCCCTGTGTTTTGCTGCAGCCTGATATAATATCTGTTCTTCTTCCTGTCGGGAAGCACATCTGGTTTTGATGATATGGAAATATTTCACCTCGTTCATCGATAACAGTTATGTTTCCGTTTTTTAAATTTGATCTACTTCTGATAATATCCCGTAGAAGTGTAGTTTTACCGCTTCCGGGAGGCCCAATGATCAGCATAGAACCACTATGTGATGCAAGATCTTTTGATATGCCAGTATAATCCCTTGCGACTCTAATGCATAGAGAATTTGGCGTGTTGATACTAATGATCTTACCATTATCTAACACAAAAGTACCGCATATACCGATTCTGTGTCCGCCGCACACAGTAATAAAACCGTTTTTTACAGTAGAAACAGACCAGGGAGAATACTGGCTTGCTACATTGATGCAAAATCGGATGTCTTCTGATAACACAGTTTGTTCAAGCCATATATTACCGTCTGCGCAAATTAGCTCCGGTGGCATATTCAGGCGCATACGAAGCTCCTGTAATGTATTCTTTCCGTGCTTGTCTACCGGCGTGCGCATCCATGTTGGCAGAATTTTGATCAAGGATTGCCATTGGCATATCATATGTATCACTCCCCTATCAAGGTATGCAGCGGAAGTGCTAATATGCATAAAAAAGCTGACAGCAGAAGCTGTCAGCTTTATGATTACTTATAGTGTTTCATCAATGGGGTACTCGCCTGCGTACTCCTCGGGGATATCATCCATTGACAGTTGTTGCGTACCGCTTGAAAGCATTGCCTGCCATTGTTCCTTTGTAATAAGAATCTCGCGCGGCTTACTGCCTGCATACGGTCCGACTATGCCCTTTTCTTCCATCTCATCAACAATTCTTGCAGCCCGGGCATATCCTAATTTCAGACGACGCTGAAGCATGGAAACAGACGCCTGACCGGTCTCAAGAATTACATCTACTGCTGCCGGGAGCATTTCATCTCCGGAAAGCTCGTCATGGTTCGGTTCAGAATCCGTAACAGAAGTCTTGGTACCTGTCTGAAGCGCTTTCTTTTCAATCTCTTCCATAACATGCTGATCATAATTTGTTACGTAATTTGCCTTTACATAAGAAGCAACAGATTCAACCTCAGCATCTGTAACAAAGCAACCCTGAACGCGTTTAGGTTTGCCGTTTCCAATCGGTGCATACAGCATATCGCCCTTACCAACAAGCTTTTCAGCACCTTGTGTGTCAAGGATGATTCTTGATTCCATTGCAGATGCGACAGCAAATGCAATTCTTGATGGAATATTCGCTTTCATAAGACCGGTAATGACATCAGCCGATGGACGTTGTGTTGCAATAATAAGATGAATCCCGGCAGCACGTCCCATCTGTGCGATGCGGCAGATGGATTCTTCAACTTCCTTAGCAGCTACCAGCATCAAATCAGCCAGCTCATCAATGATTACGACCACTTGCGGAAGTTTTGTATAACCGGCATCCTGGCTTTCAGCAATGCTATTGTACGATTCCAGGTCGCGTACGCCTGCGTCAGACATTGCCTTATATCTGCGCATCATTTCGCTGACAGCCCATTGCAGCGAGCCTGCAGCCTTTTTCGGATCCGTAACAACGGGGATAAGTAAATGCGGAATGCCGTTATAAATGCCAAGCTCAACCATTTTCGGATCAACCATGATCAGTTTTACATCTTCGGGACTTGCCTTATAAAGAAGTGAAATAATAATCGAATTCATGCAAACAGATTTTCCGGATCCCGTCGTACCGGCGATCAACATATGCGGCAGTCTTGCAATATTTCCAACGATACTATTACCGCTGATATCTTTGCCAACTGCAAAGGAAGACTTGGATTTTGCTTTTTTGAATTCGTGTGAATCAATTACTTCTCTCAGTGATACAGTGGTTACTGCCCGGTTGGGAACCTCAATGCCTACAACAGATATTTTTCCCGGTACAGCTGCAATGCGAACACCGGTCGCTCCAAGACTAAGCGCAATATCGTCAGCAGCCGTTGTCAGTTTGCTGAGACGGACACCTTTTTCGAGTTCAACCTCATACCGTGTAACACTCGGACCGCGTGTAACATTAATAATATGCGCTTCAATTTTGAAGCTTGCTAATGTCTCGTTAAGCCGTTTTGAATTTTCCTTCATTTCAGCCGTGCCGTCAGCAGTATTTCGGCCCGGATAAGAAAGCAGATCTATTGGAGGAAAACAATATACAGGCTTATCCGCAGCTTCTGCCTGTGCAATCTCTGCAGCAACTTCTGCCGCTGAGCGTTCAGCGTCTTTTGTAGTAACCTTTTCCTTTTTTACAGCCAGAACAGCATCCGGATTGTTATATGATGCATCGTTATCTGCGGTCGCATCAAGCTCCAGCTCCGGCATTTTGTCGGGAACAAGATCGCTGACAGTCTTCATAAATGCTGTACTTGCAGGCTTTGTGTGATTAGAATTTGATACAGATATCGATGATGCAGTATTTGTATCAAGCTGATGGTTTGGTCTTAATATCCCTGCTTCTTCCTCTGTTATATCGTCTTGGGGTGAGTCTATAATGGCAGCTTTTTTCTTGCGCTCAATATATTCAATTCGCTTATTGACAATATGATTAACAACAACAGATGCGGGTTCCTGTTTTTCTTCGACAACTTCATCCTTAGCGTGTACGCGGGGTCTGTTTTGAATGGCGCGGATGATACTTGGAACTGTGATCTGCATGCCACCAAGCAATGTTATGATTGCAAAAATGATCAGGATAATGTACGAAACAAATGTTCCAAAGAGCCAGTGGAACAAGGTAGAGAGCAATCCGCAGATGACACCACTCGTTATGCCGTCAATTCCGCCGGTGTATAGCTCTACGATATAATTAATAAAATTGGAAGAAGACTGGTAGTTTAGTGCCAAATGTGCAATACAGCCGCTGATCAGGACAAACAACACAAGACAGACTGTGCGCATTTTGATCGGGCGCTTTCCGCTAAAAGCATGAATATAAAACAGATAAAGCAGTACCGGTATTGACATGATAAAGCCTACGCGACCAATTAAACCGTGAATGATACCGTCTATCAATTTGATAATCGCGCCCTCAGATCCAAAGTATATAACTAAAAATAAGATAAACAGACCAATAAAGCATAAAGATGATATCAGCCTTGCAGGCAACTGAAATGTATTGTGTTTTTCTGAGGAAGCAGGTGCTTTTGATGTGCCTGTATTGGCAGAGTTTTTCTGTTTCTTATTCTTTTTATCGGATGATAACGCCAATACAGCTTTTTCTGCATGGGATTTACGTTTTTGTTTGGTCATATGGTCTTCCTCCTACACAACTGCAAGATATAAGATAAATGAGAAGAGTGACGCACCCCAGGAATAATAAGCAAATCCTGAAAAACCAGCATTTACTATAATAAATTGCATTATAAGTATGCTGCAATATCCTCCTGCAAATGCTCCGACAACAGATAGTATATATCCAAAGAAAACTGACAGGGAGAACGAAACACCTCCGTATACGATCATAAATATCAGATCAAATACTACAAGTAAGGCTAAAGCAACAATGCTTAAGATAAGGCTCCACTGAAATGCTATCTTGCGGTCAGCACCTCTCATAACTGCAACGGAGTTCATCGCGCCGATGCGGGATATACCCGGAAAAATGGATAGAGCCCCAGCAAATCCAATTAAAAGACTATCAAGTCCGGACATGGATCGGGCGTCTTTATTCGATTTTGCTATCCGCTCAGGAATAAATAAAATAATGCCGTTTATTAAAAAGAAGAATAAAAGCTTTAAAAGACTGTTTTCGTATTTGTATGTAATCAAATACAAAACAAAACATGCGCAGTAAGGAATAGTAGCTGCTTTGATCAGACGAAAATCTCCTGAAACACTCTTGGAGGCGGTGCGATTACGCAGGCGACGATTTCTGTTGTAATACTCCCCTATCATTTGTTCAAATGAAGTCCTGCATGCAACGATCAGAGCAGCTATCAGGGCAATATGAATAAGCATGTCCAAAAGCGGATTTCGCTGGTTATACCCAAATATCTTCATAAATAATGATTGGTGTGCGATAGAAGATATGGGCATAAACTCAGTAAAACCTGAGATTAACCCATAGAGCAATCCGTCGAGCCAGGTCATATGCCCACTCCTTCCATAATATATTTTGTTTATAATATCACACTATTTTTGTTTTTTCCAGTCCGAATCTAAAATTATTGTCGAGATTGCTTTTTTTGCTTTTCGATCATTTTATGAAGTGCAGATAATGCATCATTTAATCCGCCAAGTTTATCAATTAAGCCCGAGGATACGGCTTCTTTGCCATAAAGAATTGTTCCGACATCCGTAGCCATTTCTCCTGTTGTCATCATATATTCTTCAAATTTTTCTTTTGAGATTGCGGAGTTAGCGGTTACAAAATCAGCGATCTGTTCCTGAATTCTCTGAAAATACCGAAATGTTTGCGGTGCGCCTACTACTAGCCCTGTCATTCTAACGGGATGCACCGTCATGCTTGCTGTGGGTGTGATAAACGATTTTTTAGTACAGACGGCAAGCGGAATGCCGATCGAATGACCTCCGCCAAGCACTAAAGAAACTGTCGGCTTTCTCATGCCTGCAATCATTTCAGCGATCGCAAGTCCTGCTTCGATGTCTCCACCTACGGTATTTAAAAGCAATAATAGCCCATCAATATCTTCACTTTCTTCAATTCCTGCAAGCAGCGGCAGAACGTGTTCATATTTTGTGGTTTTTGCAGTTTCCGGTAAAACCTGATGCCCTTCGATTTGTCCAATGATTGTCAAGGTATAGATATTTCCCTTACTGCTTTTTGTAATATCGGAACCTAACTCAATAACCTGTTCGGTTTTTTCTTCCTTAAATTCTGACTGTTCGTTTTTCATAATACTTACCTCCTTTTTTGTATGTTATAGAATAACCCAAAATTAACTGTCAATTCATGCTTGCATACTGTATTATAATGTCGTATAATGAACCCGATAATAAATGACATTTATATAATACGGAGGAATGTATTATGCAGTATGAGTATAAAACAAGCGGAACATGTTCTCAGCGGATCTATTTTGATATTGAAGACGGCAAAATTAAAAATGTCAGCTTTCTCGGTGGCTGTAACGGCAACCTTAAAGGAATATGTTCGTTAGTTGAAAATATGAATGTTGAGGATGTTATTACAAAACTTGAAGGCATTTGCTGCGGCATGAAATCTACATCTTGTCCGGATCAGCTTGCAAGAGCAATAAAAGAGGCTACATCTGAATAAAAAACAGGCCACACATTATGTGGCCTGTTTTTTATAATACTTCTAGAATACAAGATAACAGTTCGTCACGACCGTCGCCTTTTTCTGCAGAAAAAGGAATGATCCGACACTGTTTGTTAAGCGCAAGATCTTCACGAATAATCGAAAGATTTTGAAGCAGTTGTGTTTTGCTGATCTTATCGATTTTGTTGGCAACAACAACAAACGGGCAATTATTGCTGATAAACCAATTAGCCATTGTTGTATCGTTGCTTGTAGGTGGATGCCGGGCATCAACGATCATAATGCCAAGACTGATCCGATCTGCCGCAAAGTATTGCTCCATGAGCTTTCCCCAGCGGTCCTTTTCTTGCTGCGATACCTTTGCGTATCCGTATCCGGGCAGATCAACAAAATAGCATGTGTTATCAACAGAAAAATAGTTAATATGGACTGTTTTGCCCGGCTTCTCCCCTACCCGGGCAAAATTTTTACGTTGAAGCAGACGGTTGATCACAGAGGATTTGCCTACATTTGATTTCCCAGCAAATGCAATTTCAGGAATATTATTTTTCGGAAAATCCTTTGGTGATGCGGCTGAAATCATAAAAGAAACATTGTTCAAGTTCATAACTGACCTCATTGCTGTACGCCTTGATTGCGAGGTTTTGTAAGAATTTTATCGGATAGATCATTTAAGATAGTGGGAAGAATTGTTTCTTTTCTGTTTAATGCGGCGGAAAGGACTGTATCAATCGTTCGCGCAGATACAAAGTTTATAGATTTTCTGACAACCGGATCAATATCTGCAAGATCGCGCTCGTTATCCTTTGGAATAACCACAGTTCGTATTCCACGACGATGTGCTGCCATTGTTTTTTCTTTTAAACCGCCGATAGCAAGAACTCTGCCGCGAATCGATATTTCTCCGGTCATAGCAACGTCAGAGCGGACAGAAACACCGGTTAGCGCTGATACGATCGCAGTACAAACAGTAACACCAGCCGAAGGACCGTCCTTAGGGACAGCCCCTTCCGGAAAATGGACATGGATATCTTTCGTTTTGTAAAAATTATCATTGATTCCAAGCGACTTGGAGTTTGCACGAATATAGCTCAGCGCAGCATGCACAGATTCTTTCATTACATCGCCGAGATTTCCTGTTAGCTCTAATTTACCTGTACCATCCATAACATTTACTTCTACATCAAGTGTATCGCCACCTACAGAAGTCCATGCAAGGCCGGTAACGATACCCACTTGATCATTCATCGGAATCCTGTCGGGAAGATATTTGCGTGTCCCGAGGAACTGTTCAATATTAGATGCCATGATCCGTACAGATTTAGCAGTTGTATCGGACAGAAGTTTCATATCTGTTTTTCTGCATAATTCGGCTATATAACGCTCAAGTGCACGTACGCCCGATTCTCTTGTATAGCACTGTATAATTTCATGGATTGCATCATCGCTGATTTTAATCTGAGATTTTTTGAGACCGTGTTGTTTTATCTGCTTAGGGATCAGATGATTTTTGGCGATCATACATTTCTCTTCATCCGTATAGGATCCTAATTCAATGATTTCCATGCGATCGAGAAGTGGTCTGGGGATCGTATCGGTTGTATTTGCAGTTGTAATAAACATAACGCGGCTTAGATCAAACGGGATTTCAATAAAATGATCACGATATGTCTTGTTTTGCTCACTGTCAAGTACTTCTAACAGCGCCGCACTGGGATCTCCGCGATAATCGGATCCCAACTTATCGATTTCATCTAAAAGGAGCACCGGATTAGCACTTCCCGCCTGAATCAAGGCGTTGATGATCCTGCCGGGCATTGCGCCAACATATGTTTTTCGATGACCTCGAATATCTGCTTCATCCCGAACACCGCCTAAGGCAATTCTTGCCATTTTACGATTTAAGCTACGTGCAACAGAATACGCAATGGACGTCTTACCTACTCCCGGAGGCCCTACAAGACAAATAATCTGTGCAGGCATATCCGGGGACATCTGTCTGACGGCAATTGTTTCGAGGATTCTTTCCTTGATTCTTTTTAGACCATAATGATCCTTGTCCAGGACGTTTCTTGCTACATGGATATCAAGGCGTTCTTTTGTCTGTTTATTCCAAGGAAGCTCTAAAATGGTGTCAATATAGTTTCTTAAAACAGATGCCTCTGAGGAACCAAACGG
>JAZNNK010000018.1:0-3522 GCA_045580205.1 Faecousia sp. | reverse complement strand
CGGCAGTTACACTGCTGGCCGCTGTTCCTGCGACGATGTTTGTAGCACAGACAAGACCGATGGCAATATTGGAACGTCGTCTGCATGCTTGCGGAACAGTTCTTTGTGGCTGGAAGGGTATAGATGCTCTGTGTAAAAAGGCGGTATTCCCGCTGACACACGACGATTTGTTCCCCAGTGGTTCGATCAAGATGAACGGCGTAAAGTTTTACGGAGATCGTAATCCTGATGATATCGTGGCCTATGCCACTGCCCTTATCACGGCAGACGGAAGTGGCCTTTCGTCCATGTTTACGCAGCTTTTGGATAGCCGTAACGGCATCCATTATACGGTTGAGAACTTCCGTAGCTATGAGGCCGGCGGTATCGGCGGTGAGGTCGGCGGAGAATCGGTCCTGGTGGGAAGCATTTCCTTCCTGCGGGACATGGGTGTAGATGTGCCTCAGGGTATTCGCATTGGTCAGGCTGTGTGCGTAGCTGTCGACGGGGAAATGGGTGGTCTGTTTGCACTGACATATGATAAGGATTATTCCTCAAGCGCAGGACTTGTAACGCTTTGTGCCTATCGGAATCTCCAGCCTGTTTTGGTTACGAATGATTTTATGCTTACGGATGACTTCCTTTGTTCGATATTTGGTATAAAGCCCCGGAAGATCCTGTTTCCGGAATATAATGAACGTATTCGTCTTGCGTCAATCGAGGCAGAGGCGGATGCTCCGGCTTTGGCTATGACGACGAAGGATGGCCTGGCATCTTTGGCCTATGGCGTTACAGGCGCAAGAGCTGTGAAAATGGCAAGCCTTCTTGGTATAGTTATTCATATGGCAGGCGGTGTTTTGGGAATCGTTATGATGCTGATTCTGGCGATCTTAGGCGCCTCGGAACTGCTCACACCCGATAAGCTGTTTTTGTATGAGCTTGTGTGGATGATACCCGGATTGATCATTACAGAGTGGACAAGGTCTATTTGACAATGTAAATAATGCTGCCGGCAGAATCTGCTTTTGACGAAGTGTTTTCTGTCGGCAGTATGTTTTTGTAATATATTTTTGGGTGTTTTGCACAGAAGAACAAATGTCCATGTAGCATTTTACTTAATTTTGCATTATGCTGAAATTAGGCATTGAAATCCATGCGCTGTTCGTGTATAATGTCCTTATTCCGGTGCTTGCACCAACTGCAAAGATGGGAACAGATATCCCGTCTGAAAGGAGATTGAACATAATATGTACACAGCCAACTCGATTCGTAATATCTGTCTTTTGGGCCATAGTGGAAGCGGTAAATCTGCGCTTGCAGAGAGCCTGCTTTATATGACCGGTGCGATCGATCGCATTGGAAAGAACGCTGACGGAAATACCGTTTGCGATTATGATCCGGAGGAGATCCGTCGCAACATATCGATTTCTACGGCTGTTGTGCCTTTGGAATATAACGGTGTAAAGATTAACCTTCTGGACACACCCGGTGGATTTGATTTCTCCGGTGCTGCTATGGAAGCGCTGCGTGCAGCGGATGCGGCGATCCTTGTATGCTCTGCTAAGGATGGTATTACTGTCGGCTTTGAGAAGGCATGGAAATACTGTGAGGAGCGAAATATGCCCCGGTTTGTGTATATTTCCAAGCTGGATGAAGATAACTCTGATTATAACGCCACATTTGAAGCGTTGCGCAACAAGTATGGTAATAAGATCGCGCCGGTTGTTGTTCCGATTTGGGATGCAAGCCGCAAGGTAACAGGCATTATCGATGTATTGAATAAGCGTGCATACGAGATGCGTAGTCTTAAGCGCGTCGAGATCGATGTACCTGAAGGCAAGGAAGATGTTATTACAGAATTTAATGATGCGCTCAAAGAGTCCGTCGCTGAGACAAGCGAAGAATTTATGGATAAGTTCTTCGGCGGCGAAGATTTTACATATGCTGAGATGATCAAAGGCATGCATAAGGGTGTGCTGGATCATACACTGTATCCGGTCCTCTGCGGCTCCGGTGTTACATGCCTTGGCAGTCTTATGCTGATGGATCATATTATTGATCTGTTACCGAATCCGGTGGAGGGCAATTACCATAAGGCTACGCTTGCTGACGGAACAACGGAGGAGTTTGTTGTCTCGCCCGGCGGTGTTCCCTCTGCGTTTGTATTTAAGACTGTTTCTGATCAGTACGGAAAGTATTCGTTTGTCAAGGTGCTCTCCGGTGAGATCACCTCGGATAGTACGCTTGTCAATGCCCGTACCGGTGAGACAGAGAAGCTTGGCCGTCTGTATACTATGTGCGGTAAGAAAGCCAGCGAAGTCAAGGCGCTTCGCTGCGGTGATATTGGCGCGATCGGTAAGATGGATAAGGTCAAAACAGGCGATACGCTTTGCGATCCCCGTAAGGTTGTCAGTCTTAAGGGAATTCCTTATGCAGAGCCTTGTTATTCCGTTGCGATTGCACCTAAGACAAAGGGTCAGGAAGAAAAGGTTGCGGCTGGCCTGAATCGCTTGAATGAGGAAGATCCGTCCTTCACGATGGTCAACAATGCTGAGACCAGACAGCTCGTTCTGTCCGGTGCAGGTGATCAGCATGTGGATGTGCTTGTTGCAAAGCTAAAGAGCCGTTTCGGTGTTGATGCAGTTCTGTCGCCCGCAAAGGTTGCATACCGTGAGAAAATCAAAAAGACTGTTCAGGCGCATGGACGGCATAAGAAGCAGACAGGCGGATCCGGCCAGTTTGGTGATGTATGGGTTCGCTTTGAGCCCCAGGAAGAGCAGGATGAGCTGATTTTTGCAGAGGAAGTGTTTGGCGGTTCTGTCCCCAAGAACTTCTATCCTGCAGTTGAAAAAGGTATTCAAGAGGCTGTGCAGAGAGGTCCGCTCGCCGGATATCCGATGGTCGGCCTGAAGGCGGTTTTGTACGACGGTTCTTATCACCCTGTTGATTCAAACGAAATGGCGTTTAAGCTGGCAGCGATCCTTGCATTTAAGGAAGCGATGCCAAATGCGATGCCGACATTGCTTGAGCCGATCGGCTCTCTGAAGGTAAGCGTTCCTGAGAGTTATGTCGGTGATGTTATGGGTGATCTGAGCAAGCGTCGCGGTCGCCCGATGGGCATGAATCCGGATGCGGATGGTAATACCGTTATTGAGGCGGAGGTTCCGATGGCGGAAATGGGCAGTTATGCGATTGACCTGCGCGCTATGACGCAGGCACGCGGTTCCTTCACGATGAAGTTTGAGCGTTATGAGGAAGTGCCGAAGGCTAATCAGCAGAAGATCATCGATGATGCAAAGAAGGACGAAGAGTAATATTAAATAAAAATCAGCGCAGCATTTGCTGCGCTGATTTTTGTTGTGGAAAAACATAAAATTTTGTGATATTATGTACAAAAACACGGTATTTGGAGGAACGTATGCTGCCTGAAGCATTTTTGACGAGAATGAAGAGCCAGCTGCAAGAGGAATACCCCCGTTTTTTGCTCAGCTTGGAACGCCCTCGGGCAGTTGCACTCAGAGTCAATGGGCTTAGGGGTAAAAT
>JAZNNK010000017.1:0-3546 GCA_045580205.1 Faecousia sp. | reverse complement strand
TGTTGGAGTCACTGCCGGAGCATCTACCCCGGCGTGGATTATAAAGGAGGTCAACAAGACTATGAGTGAAATTCTGAATGTTGAGGCTGCACAGGAGGAAAGCTTTGCTGAGCTTTTTGAGCAGTCCATCAAGACTAATTTATATACAGGAGCGAAGGTTACCGGCGTTGTTACCCGTATCGGTGCAACAGAAGTCCAGGTTGATTTGGGACAGCTTGCGGGCTATATTCCCAATGATGAAGTCAGCACGGATCCTACTGTTAAGCCCGAGGACGTACTTAAGGTCGGTGATGAGGTCGAAGTGTTTGTTGTACACGTAAGCGACCAGGACGGTATTTGCAAGCTGTCCAAGAAGAAGCTCGATGGTATGAAGGTTTGGGAAGATATTGGTGTATGGTGCGAGGAGAAGACGACTGTCGAAGGCATCATTACAGAGGAAAACAAGGGAGGCCTTGTTGCTAACGTTAAGGGCATTCGTGTATTCATTCCCGCGTCTCAGTCCGGCATTGCAAAAGATGGTGATATGTCCGGTATCGTAGGTAAAAAGGTTCAACTGAAGATCACGGAAGTCAACCGTGCACGCCGTCGTGTGATCGGCTCGATTCGTGCAGTTACCTCCGAGACCCGCAAGGCCGCACAGGAGAAGATCTGGAGTGAGATCCAGGAAGGCGCAAAGTATCATGGCGTCGTTAAGTCTCTGACAGCTTACGGTGCGTTTGTAGATATCGGCGGGGTTGACGGTATGGTTCATGTTTCCGAGCTGAGCGGGAACCGCATTAAGACACCTGCTGACGTAATTAAGGTTGGCGATGAGATCGATGTCTATGTAATCTCCTTTGATCCTGAGAAGCGGAAGATCTCTCTGGGTTATAAGACTGCAGAAATGAATCCCTGGAATCAGTTTATGACTGCTTACAGTGTCGGTGATGTTGTAAATGCAAAGATCGTTAAGTTGATGACATTTGGTGCATTTGCGGAGATCATTCCCGGTGTGGACGGTCTGATCCATATTTCTCAGATTGCTAACCGCAGAATTGCAAAGCCGGATGATGTTCTGAGCGAGGGTCAGGAAGTTCAGGTTAAAATTACGGAGATTGATGCAGAGAACAAGCGTATTTCTCTGTCTATCCGCGTATTGCTTGAGGACGAGCCTGCAGAAGAGGCACAGACTGAAGAGACAGAAGAAGCAATTTCCGAAGAAGAGATTGCTGAGTAATTAAAAACTTAATGCCGGAGCTGTCATAATGCCAGCTCCGGTATTTGGTATATGGAGGTATAAATAATGGTCAAGCATATTGTTATCTACACATTAAAAGAAGGCGTTGATAAAGCATCGGCAGTTGAATGTATCCGATCTGTACTGGAACCGCTGGTAGGTGTGATCCCCGGCCTTAACCATATGGAGATCAGACAGACATATCAGGGCGGCATGGATTATGCACTGTATTCTGAATTTGAAAGCCGTCAGGCGCTGGCGGCATATGCGGAGCATCCTGCCCATCTGGAGGCAAAGAGCCATTTTTGGCATATGCTTGATAAGCGCGTATGCGCCGATTATGAGTTCTGAGGTGATAAAATGAAAGCGATCGTTACAGTTGTCGGACGCGACCGTGTGGGGATTATTGCAGCTGTCTGCACACAGCTTGCATCGTACAATGTCAATGTGCTTGATATCAGTCAGACGGTCATGCAGGGTTACTTTACTATGATGATGGTAACGGATGTATCGAACGCGTCCCTTCCGGTTGCGGAGCTTGCGCGTCAGCTTGAGGATAAGGGCAGGGAAATGGATTTGTCGATCCGTCTGCAGCGTGAGGATATTTTTGAAGCGATGCATCGGGTATGAGGATAAGATATGTTAAATATAAATGATATTCTATACACCCAGGATATGATCGATAAGCGGCATCTGGATATCCGCACGATTACAATGGGAATTTCTCTTTTGGACTGTGTGGATACAGATATAAAAAAATGTGCCGCAAAGATCTATGATAAGATCACGCATCGGGCAGAGAAGCTGGTGCAGGTCGGGCAGGATATTGAATGGGAATTTGGTATTCCAATTGTTAATAAACGAATTTCAGTTACGCCCATTTCGTTGATTGGCAATAGCTGTGAGGCAGATTCTTATGTGCCTCTGGCAATTGCTATGGATGAAGCTGCTAAGACCTGTGGTGTGAATTTTATCGGTGGCTTTTCTGCGCTCGTACAAAAAGGATGCACAAAGGGCGACTGGATATTGATAGACTCTATTGCAGAGGCAATGGCATCTACTGAACGTGTATGCGCAAGCGTTAATGTCGGATCTACAAAGGCAGGTATCAATATGGATGCAGTTGCCAAAATGGGTCAAGTTATTAAGGATACAGCGCTGCGCACTGCTGAAAATGATGGTTTAGGTTGTGCAAAGCTGGTGGTTTTTGCAAATGCAGTAGAGGATAATCCTTTTATGGCAGGCGCATTTCATGGTGTTGGTGAGCCTGAGTGTGCGCTTAATATAGGTGTTTCCGGCCCTGGCGTTGTTTACCATGCCCTACAGAGCGTTAAAGGAAGATCGTTTGATGAAGTGGCAGAAACGATCAAAAAGACAGCTTTCCAAATTACCAGGATGGGTCAGCTTGTCGGTATGGAAGCGTCTAAACGACTCGACGTTCCGTTTGGTATCGTTGACCTGAGCCTTGCCCCGACACCTGCTGTGGGAGATAGTGTCGCACGAATTTTAGAGGAAATGGGTCTGCAGGTATGTGGCACACACGGAACGACTGCGGCTTTGGCGCTTTTAAATGATGCAGTTAAAAAGGGCGGCGTGATGGCAAGCTCCCATGTCGGAGGCTTGTCTGGCGCGTTCATTCCGGTTTCAGAGGACGAAGGTATGATTGCTGCAGCGCAAAACGGTGTACTGACAATAGACAAGTTAGAAGCAATGACTTGCGTGTGTTCTGTAGGACTGGATATGATCGCTGTTCCCGGAGATACAACAGCATCTACGATCTGTGCAATCATAGCGGATGAGGCGGCGATCGGTATGGTCAATTCCAAAACGACAGCCGTCCGGATCATTCCTGCACCGGGAAAGACAGTGGGAGATCGGGTGGAAATGGGAGGACTTCTTGGAAGTGCGCCTGTTATGCCGGTGCACGCACAGTCCAGCGAGGAATTTATAGCGCGTGGCGGACGGATCCCGGCGCCGCTGCAGAGTCTTAAAAATTAAATTTATCCCCACCGAAAAACATTTTCGGTGGGGTAATTTTATGAAGATCGAGCAGTCGGACAAGCATGTTCGAGGACGGACAGATCTTCTGTTCGGATTGGCATAGCGCCTCTTCTTATAAGTTGTTTTACGGCGCTGCTGTGGTCATTATAGCAGTAAACAGGTGTCCATTTATGCTGCAGGTTGGCAGTTGCCCCCGACCATGTTCCGCCTTTGCCAAGACTGCATTGCGCGACGAAGACTGTTTCGGCAAGACAGTGGATGATATGATTGCGATGCAGTGCTCGATGCGCAGAAAAGGGTAAATCAAAACCGTTCTCTGAAATAAACAG
>JAZNNK010000016.1:0-4601 GCA_045580205.1 Faecousia sp. | reverse complement strand
TGCACATGCACATCACAAAAGCCAGGAAAAACAACATATTCAAAACCGTCAGAAAATAACATCTCCATTACGGAAGGATCAGAGGAAACAATATCACCCAGGGAACATCCGACACTCTTTAACTGAACCGACTTACCCATGTCTGCACTTCCTCCTTAATTTTATCTGGGTAAGAATATCACAGGGCGATACTTTTGTCAAACCCTGTAACAAAAATTTTTGGGTAAAAAAGCAGAAAAATCTTATAAAAAATCACCCTGCACATCCATATCTGTGAACGGATAAACGCGAACCCATCCATCCTCCGTTTTTTTATAGCTGCACCTGTGTGCATTTAACAGGCGGACAATATTATACACATCGATCCATATTTCCGAATTGCATTCTTTTTGACTCTCATCAAATACAAGCTGCATGCCAAAATGCAAGTGAACTGTTTCAATATTATTGACATTTTCCGTGTCAGAATACCCTGTCCGCCCCATAAAACCGATCAAATCGCCTGCCTGAACGATATCACCTTGCTGCAAACCTTCAGCATACGGATGATCCTTTTGCAAATGCGCATAGTAATAATATCGCTTGGAATCAAATGAACGTATCCCGATCCTCCAGCCGCCGTACCGGTTCCAGCCCATCGCTTCGACCACACCGCCTTCAACTGCCGTAATCGGTGTTCCAAGCGAACCCATCAGATCATTTCCCAAATGCTTTCTGGCAAATCCAAATGACCGGCTGTTACCAAAATCCGAACAATGACTGTATCCGTACCCTGCAGCAACAGGAGAAAAAGCTTTCAAACCGTAGCACGGCTGCTGTTGCCCGTTTATCTCGATCGAATAGCAACCCAGCAGTCCCCCGAGGGCCGCCTCATAGGCATCGTGATAATAAGAATAGTACTTTGCGTTACTACCCAGCAGTTTCTCAGGCGATTCGTCGCCTTGAAGCTGCCCTGCTGCTTTTTTTACAGAGGATAAGGAGCATTTGCCGCCCGTCCTGCAAGCAGCCAACGCAAGTGTATCGATCCAACTGATATGCTTATCTGTTTCGTACGACGCAATATCTACTTCCATAGCATACTTCAGTGATTCATACGGCACACGAAAATCGACCCACCGAATACTCTCTGCGCAGACCGGAAAAACCATCCAAACAATGAGTATAACACAAAATAATATCCGCCGCTTCATGACGATCACCTCTTGCTTAGGCTATGAAACGACGGATAAACTATACAATACAATTATTTCAAATCTCTGCAAATGCCTTCTGCGATCGCATAAATATCTTGCATGTTTTTGATCGCAGAGATCTTTTCTTTATAATAAGCGGCATACGGCACACCCCGTAAATACCATGCAAAATGCTTTCGCGCCTCCAGACAGGCGATGTGCTCGCCTTTATCCTCCAGCGCCATTTCAAACTGATGTACAGCAACTGCTATCCGCTGCGCAAGCGGCAATCGATCAGGGATATTCTCACCATTTACTGCAGCGCACACCTCGGAAAACACCCAGGGATTGCCAAATGCAGCGCGACCAATCATCACACCGTCAGCGCCGGTCCATTTCAGACACTTAAGTGCAGACGGTGCATCGGTAATATCCCCATTTGCAATCACGGGAACAACCACCTGCTGCTTGACCTTTGCAATCATATCCCAATCAGCATTACCGGCATACAACATACTTCTCGTGCGGCCATGTACAGTAATCATCGCCGCCCCGCTATCTTCCATAATGCCGGCAAACTCCAACACATTCACTGAGCCTTTATCCCATCCGAGCCGACACTTAACAGTTACCGGCACATCTACCGCCTTAGCAACTGCCGCAACAATATTACCTGCCAATTTTGGTGTCCGCATCAGACCGCAACCGTCGCCGGAATTTGCAATCTTCGGCATAGGACAACCCATATTGATGTCAATAAAATCACACCCGGATATCTCCAGCGCAAGGACAGCCGCCTGCGCCATGATCTGCGGATCATTACCGAATATCTGCGCACCACAGATGCCCGACGACGTCTTACGCAGAAGCGCTGCGCTTTTTTTATCTCTGTAAACAAGCGCGCGCGAAGACACCATTTCAGTAACCGTAATATTCGCGCCAAGCTGTGCGCATATATTGCGAAATGCCCAATCCGTTACACCCGCCATCGGTCCTAAGGCAACAGGTTTGTGAATCTCGATATTCCCAATACGCATTACAGCCACCCCCCTTTTTCGGGGAATTATAGCACAGCTTTGTACTTTTCGCAAGTCAAAAGAGTGTGCATATCAGCCATATAAACCCTGTCAGAAGTGCACCGCTGAATGCCCAGACCGGTCCTGCAAAGTAAGCCTTTTTCTTTTTATGAAAGTCCCGACCGTTTATCAGGCGCTTCGCCTCCTTCAACAGAGCATCCTCTGTAACGCCTTCCTTCCCGATTGCATCGTCTTTCAGAATAAAAATCGCCTGTTCAAACAGCTTTGGGTCCGGAGAATGAACGACGATAACCTGTCTTGAAACACCTTTTACCATAAACTGCCACCTTCCTCTGGTGGCAGTATTCCCCGCAAGTCAGCAATTCATTCATCCTTCGGGCGGTTATACCGGCCCTGTGGCTCCCACTCCGGAAGCGGCAATCTCTGCATCGCGCCAAATATTCTTTCCTTCAGCTCCGGATATGTAGCGCTCAGATCAAATATAAGTTTTTTGATCTCCTCGCGTTTTGTCTGTTTATCAACAGGGCAGCGGTTTTCCAATATAGGAAGCGCGTTTTTTTCTGCAAAATGATCGATCGTCTGTTCCCGAATGTACAACATAGGCCTAATCTGTGTAATCCCCGTACGGTCAAGCAGCGTAACCGGCTGAAAACAGCTGATACGGCCTTCAAAAATCAAGGACATCATGAACGTTTCCACCGCATCATCATAATGATGTCCAAGCGCAAGCTTATTCAGGCCTCGATCCAATAGTGCCTGATTCAGTGCGCCGCGACGCATTTTAGAACACATAGAACACGGGTTCTTTTCCTTGCGATGCGTAAATACCACCGGAGCGATTTCCGTCTTTATCAGCACAAAAGGAACATCCAGCTTCTCACAAAGCTGCGCGACACCTGTGTAATCCATTCCAAGTCCCATATCCACCGTAACAGCTTGCAGATAAAATGCGTTCTGATAGTACTTTCTCAGCTCTGCCAAAAACACAAGCAGCGCGAGAGAATCCTTTCCACCCGAAACACCCACACCGATCCTGTCGCCCTCAGCGATCATATGATAGTCTTCCACACATCTGCGCACCAGTCCGATCAGTCTTTGCACGGATAAATCACCTCAAAAAGCAAAAATAGAAAATGAGCATTTAAAAGATTTAACGAGATTTTAAGAGATTTTAAGAGATTATATAAATTTTCAGAAAATTCATCCTAAAAATGGTTGACTTTTTATACCTTCTGTGTTATAAAAGTCAAGCATTTTGCAGTCATTGTACTGCCGTTATATGAATTTGTCAAAATAAATTAACCTAACTGGAGGAGAGCATAATGTCCACTACACTCGCTAAGAACGAGACCGCACAGCGCAAGTGGTATGTGATTGATGCTGCCGGAAAGCCCCTGGGCCGTACCGCAGTCATTGCTGCAAACCTGCTTCGCGGTAAGCATAAGGTCGATTTTACACCCAACGTTGACTGCGGCGACTATGTCATCGTCATCAACACCGATAAGGCTATTCTGACCGGCAAGAAACTCGAGCAGAAGACCTACTACCGTGTTTCCGGATGGATTGGTGGCCTGAAGGAAACCAAAGCCCGCATCATGATGGAGAAGCGCTCCGACTATGCGATGGAGCTTGCTGTCAAGGGCATGCTTCCCAAGAACACCCTGGGCCGTAACAGCATGACTCGCCTGCACCTGTACAAAGGCAGTGAGCATCCCCATGCCGCACAGAAGCCCGAAGCATGGACTCTGGACTAATTTGGAGGTAAACGATTATGTACGAGAGCAAGAAAAAGTATTTCTACGGCACCGGTCGTCGTAAGTCCTCCGTTGCCCGTGTCCGTGTATATGAAAACGGAACCGGTTCTATCATTATCAACGGCCGTGATATTGATGATTACTTCGGCCTGGACACCCTGAAACTGGTCGTCCGTCAGCCCCTGGTTACTACCGATATGCTTGGCAAAGTCGACATTGTTGTCAACGTTACCGGTGGCGGTGTTTCCGGACAAGCCGGCGCGATCCGTCACGGCATCTCCCGTGCCCTGCTGCTGATCAATCCCGAAAACCGCACTTCTCTGAAGAGCGCAGGTTTCCTGACCCGCGATCCCAGAATGAAGGAAAGAAAGAAGTACGGCTTAAAGGCAGCACGTCGCGCACCTCAGTTCAGCAAGAGATAATATTTTTGCAGGAGATCTCTACAGAGGTCTCCTGCTTTATTGTTTGATTCACTTCTTGACAAATAAAGTTACAGCGACTATAATTCCATTGTCGCGGGCTTGTAGCGCAGCTGGGAGCGCACCACATTCGCATTGTGGTGGTCGAGAGTTCGAATCTCTTCAAGTCCACCAAAAAGAAGCAAGTCGGAGGCCAAGCGGTCTTAGGAAGACAAGTCC
>JAZNNK010000015.1:0-5027 GCA_045580205.1 Faecousia sp. | reverse complement strand
GGCAATTCCCCCAATTTGCCAAAATCCGGGAGATAACGACAAATTTTTTCAAGAAATGTGCAACCTTTCTGTTGACATAATGGCAAAAAAATACGATAATGTATGTGTTGATATATTGTCCCTTGGTATGTCCGGAGATTTCCGTGAAGCTATTGCCTGCGGAAGTACAATGGTGCGGATCGGATCTGCAATCTTTGGCGAAAGGGACTATGCCGCTTCTCCTTAAACGAGATGCGAACATATTTAGGAGGAAAGAGAAATGAGTTTTTGGGACAATGTTAAGAAATTTGCCCAGCCCTATTCCGACGATGATTACGATGATTTTGACGACGAAATGGATGTATACGAGGACGATGCACAGGATACGCCTATCCGCCAGCGCCGAACCTCTCCTTTTGCCTCTGCGCAGACAGATTCCGACTACTCTGCCCCTGCAGCTTCCAGCGCATCTTCCGCAGGATTTAGCGGTCATGTGCTGAACATGAGCTCCGGCAAGCAGGAAGTTGTTTTGTTCCATGCAAAAACCTTTGATGATGCTGCACGCGCTGCAGATGAGCTTCGCAAGAAAAAGGCCGTTATTTTAAATATGGAAAATGTTGACAAGTCTCTTACGCGCCGCGTTGTTGACTTCCTCTCCGGCAGCGTTTATGCCCTTGACGGCAGTGTCAAGAAGATTGCACAAGCCACATATCTGTTCTGCCCGCACAACATGGATGTTGTTGGCGACTTGGAAAACATTCAAAGCGAAGTCGAAAGCTATATCTAAGCTTTGTCAGAAAGGATAAAATATGTTTACACCCCAACAGATAGAACAGGTCTCTTTCAGTCGCGCTACCTTTGGCGGATATGACATGCAGGCTGTTGATGAATTTTTAGAGCCGCTGACAGAAGACTATGTTACCCTTTATAAGGAAAACGCTCTTTTAAAGAGCAAGATGAAAGTGCTGGTAACCAAGTTAGAAGAATACCGCAAAAACGAAGCCAGCATGAAAGATGCCATCGTAAACGCCCAGAAAACCTGCGATATGATGGTCAAAGAAGCAGAGACAAAGTGCACACAGATGCTCAACGATGCCAATGCAGTTGCTGCTGAAAATGCAAAAAATGCCGATGCTTTGATTGCTGCTGAGAATGCACGCGTGGAAGAAGCGCGTCAGGCTGCCGCATCTAAGATTGATGCTTTAAAGGAACAGATTCAGGCTTGTATTCACACGCTTGATCTTATCAAGGACGCACATCGCCCTATCCATTATGCAGGAGAAGCAGCCAAGACTGACAGCAAAACCGATGCCGTGGCTGACGAGATCGCTGCAAATCTGGAAGCTTTGGTTGGTACAACAGATGATGTTGCACCTGCCGCTGCACCCAAGCATCCCACAACAGACACGACAACAAGCAAATTTGCCAATTTGCAGTTTGGCCGTAATTACGATCCCACACATCGCTGATCATTGCAATGCAACGATGAGGACAAACAGACTGTTATTGTCGCTTACAGAGAGCTGCCGGTCGGTGTAAGGCAGTACGCATTTCAGTCATGTATCACCTCGGAGCAGTACACCGAACCCCCTTCCGGGCTGTAGGCTGTACCGGCAGCGTCCGTTATCACGCACACGAGTGCTGACTTTTGTCAGAATAAGAGTGGTACCGCAGAGGTTATTGAAAGCGCCTTTGTCTCTTTTTAGGAGATAAAGGCGTATTTTTATGTATATACGGAGGTTACTCAATGGAATATAAAAACACAATCATTACCCCAAAAACCGATTTTCCGATGAAAGCAGGACTGCCTAATCGCGAGCCCGGTATGCTGGAACGTTGGCAGGAGCAAAACCTGTATACAAGCCTTCTGGAGAAAAACAAGGCGCTCCCTCCTTTTGTTTTGCATGACGGCCCTCCCTTCTCCAACGGTGATATCCATATGGGACACGCCCTGAACAAAACGCTGAAGGACTTCATTGTGCGCAGCCGCGCTATGATGGGATACTATACTCCCTTTGTCCCTGGTTGGGATAATCACGGAATGCCCATCGAGTCTGCGATTATAAAGAAAAACAAGCTAAACAGAAAAGCAATGCCTGTTCCGGAATTCCGTTCTGCCTGTGAGGAATTTGCAGAAAGCTATATCCAGCGCCAGATGGCAGGCTTTAAACGTTTAGGTCTGCTTGCTGACTGGGAGCATCCGTATCGCACGATGGATAAACAGTTTGAAGCAGAAGAAGTCAAGGTTTTTGGTGCAATGTATCAGAAAGGATACATCTATAAGGGATTAAAACCGGTTTACTGGTGTCCCAAGGATGAGACTGCTCTTGCCGAAGCAGAAATAGAATATCAGGATGACCCCTGCACGTCTGTTTATGTAAAATTTGCGCTTTCCGATGATCTCGGAAAACTTTCCGCATTCAAAAACTCCAATATCTATTTTATAATCTGGACAACAACGATTTGGACCCTGCCCGGTAATATGGCAATTGCTCTGCATCCCAGAGATAATTATGCGCTCGTCCAGACCGAAGACGACACAGTCTATATTCTCGCCGAGGCTCTGGCAGAAAAGGTCATGCGCATTGGCGGTGTGGAAAATTACAAGATTCTGGCAACCTATCCCGGCAGCTTCTTTGAAAACATGGTCGCCGAGCACCCCTTCCTGCAGAAAACCAGCCGCCTTGTCAATGCAGAATATGTTACAATGGATTCCGGTACCGGCTGTGTCCACACTGCCCCCGGCTTTGGCGCTGATGACTATCAGACATGTATGCGGTACGGCATGGATCTGATCGTACCTGTGGATGACCAGGGTCGGCATACAGAATACGCCGGTAAGTATGCCGGCATGAAAACGGACGAAAGTAATTCTGTTATTTTACAGGACATGAAAGAATCCGGTGTTCTCTTTGCCTCTGAAGAGATCATGCACTCCTATCCGCATTGCTGGCGTTGTAAAAATCCTATTATTTTCCGTGCAACACCGCAGTGGTTCTGCTCTGTGGACGCATTTAAGGACGAGGCTGCAGCAGCTTGTCGCGGTCTGAAATGGCTGCCTGCATGGGGTGAAGAGAGAATGGTCAGCATGATCCGTGAACGTGCTGACTGGTGTATCTCGCGTCAGCGCCGCTGGGGACTACCGATCCCTGTATTCTATTGTGCTGATTGCGGCAAGCCTATCTGCACCCCCGAAACGATCGATCACATTTCCAAGCTCTTTGGTAAGCATGGATCAAACATCTGGTTTGAGAAAGAAGCTGCTGAACTGATTCCACAAAACTTTGTTTGCCCGCATTGTGGACAGTCGCATAACTTTGAGAAAGAAACTGATACTCTCGACGGATGGTTTGACTCCGGCTCGACACACTTCGCCTCCCTATACCATGACACACCTGAACTCTGGCCTGCAGATGTGTATTTAGAAGGTGCTGACCAGTATCGAGGCTGGTTCCAGTCTTCCCTTCTGACCTCCGTAGGTGCTCTTTCCAAGGGTGCTCCCTTCAAACAGGTTCTGACACACGGCTGGACGGTTGACGGGCAGGGTCGCGCAATGCACAAGTCGCTTGGAAACGGCATTGATCCTGCGGATCTTGTCAAAGAATTTGGCGCTGATATTGTCCGTCTTTGGTCCGGCTCCTCTGATTATCATGCTGATGTGCGCTGTTCAAAGGATATTTTCAAACAACTTAGCCAGAACTATCTGAAATTCAGAAACACTGCGCGTTACTGTTTGGGCAACCTTGACGGTTTTGATCCGGACAATCTTGTTCCTGCAGATCAAATGGAAGAACTTGACAGATGGGCGCTTACAAAGCTGAATGCGCTGATCGGCACATGCCGCAAGGCATATGATAACTATGAATTCCATGTGATCTCTCATGTTATCAACGATTTCTGTGTTGTGGAACTTAGCTCTTTCTATTTAGACATTATCAAAGACCGTCTGTACTGTGAGGAAGAAACCGGCCTGCGCCGTCGCTCTGCGCAAACAGCCCTGTATCTTATTGTCGATACGATGGCAAAACTGTTTGCACCAATTCTTGCCTTTACCTGTGATGAGATCTGGCAGGCAATGCCGCATCGCAAGACAGACGATACGCGTAACATCGTATTGAACCAAATGCCGACAGATTGCGCACAATATGTTCTTGACGAAAGCATCATGCGCAACTGGGACAGTGTCATGCGCCTGCGTCAGGATGTTAACGGTGTTCTGGAGTTAGCGCGAGCCGATAAGCTGATCGGAAAAGCGCTTGAGGCGCATGTCAGCCTTGTTTCCAATGACAAAGAGCTGATAGAAGCCTGCAATACTATGAATCTTGCAGAGATCTTCATTGTCTCCTCCTGCGCATGGGAAAAATGCCCTGCAGGTGCAATTACACGAACCGGCACAAATCTGCCGCAGGTAACGATCGGCATTTCGGAAGCAAAGGGCGAGAAATGTCCGCGCTGCTGGATGCACTCTGAAAAGGCAGATGAAAATGGTCTTTGCCCCCGCTGCCGCAGTGTGCTTTCTACAATGGATATCGAGATCTGATCTTTTTAATGCAACAAAAGGGTGCTGCCATTACGCAGCACCCTTTCTTTAGTATTCATTGGTTATTCGATACAGTCGATCGCCTGAGCAATATCTGCGATCAGATCCTGTGTGTTTTCCAGACCGCAACTTAAACGGATCAGATCTGCACCGACACCTGCCTTTACAAGCTCCTCATCCGTCATCTGACGATGCGTCGTGCTTGCAGGATGCAGGCAGCATGTGCGCGAATCAGCAACATGCGTTTCAATAGAACCAAGCTTCATATTTTTCATAAATATCTCAGCCGATCGTCTACCGCCTTTTAAACCAAAGGAAATAACACCACACGAACCGTTCGGCATATATTTCTGTGCCAACCTATAGTAAGGATCATCCTTCAAACCGCAGTATTTAACCCACGCGACTTTTTCATGCGCCTGCAGATACTCTGCAATCGCCTGCGCATTAGCGCAATGCTGCTTCATCCGGAAGGGTAAAGTCGGATCGTAGCCATGTCGTTCTGTGA
>JAZNNK010000014.1:0-2905 GCA_045580205.1 Faecousia sp. | reverse complement strand
GCCTCCGACTTCCTTCTGCGTTAAGCTTATTAACCATTTTGTTCAGCACAGGTGTCCACAGATCCTTGAACCAGGTGGTATTTCCAAACCATTTTACGAGGGTTGGGCTCACAGCATAGTAAAGGCGAATGAATGTCCGACCATACCATGTAGCTGCCAGGGTGTTATCGCGAAAACGGCGCAGTGTCCATACTTGCGGGCAGTCGTAGGAGCCGTAAACCGCAGTTGCAACATAACAACCGCCATTAGATGTTGTATTGCTGGAAGGCACGATTGCTTGCGGTTGATGGAAGTTAATAGTATCAAAGTGATCCGCAATGTCTTTTGCATCTTTTAATCCAAGACCGGAAAACTCACGGATCATCTTGATGGCATTTAGTTTTTCGCCGATGGTTATGTAGTGACGCACTTGTTCAAGCTGTTCCCTGGTAACACGCGTCTGACCAATGTATAGAGAAGACGTTTGCTCAAGCTTGCTTAAAGCAACTTGATTAGTGGCTTCAATGTCCAGGACACGATTGTAGTATTCTTTCGCTTTTTCAAAATCTCCCTGCGTTTCAAATTGCTCTGCGCGGAGAAGAAGGTTTTCAACACTAACGCCGGAGACGTTGATCGTTGCGTTAGAAATATTCATATTATTAGTAATATGATAATTGTTTATTGCCTTTTCGGTAACGAATGCAGTTCCACAATAATGGCAGATATTTGCTTCTTTTGTATCATCAACCTTTACGATGGCGCCGCATTGTGTACATTGAGCGGGAACTAATGGCATAGAAATACCTCCAAATCCTTTGTATTTTATTTAATCATAACAGAAAAATAAGCTAATGGCAATAGCGACAAGGACGAGAAATGCGCATTTAAACTTGGAATAATCGGATTTGAGAATAAAAACTTGTCAATATTTGACTGATATAATATAATAATACCAGTATCAACAATCCATTTGGAGGAGAGATAGATGAAAAAGAGAACCCTGCGCGAGCGCATTAGCTATTGGTTCGACTGTATGATGTCCAAGGGGCCAATTGCAATGTCTATCCTGCTGTTTGCTATCACGGCGGCAACAGTGGGAGTGATCGGCATTGTGGCATATTTTGTGTCGGACGACGGTGGCGTTCTGTATCAAATCTGGAGCAGCCTGATGTACACACTGGATGCAGGTAATCTTGCCGGTGTTCCTACGGACAATGTGATTTATTTGATCCTGATGTTCCTTGCTACCCTTTGCGGCCTGTTCCTTACCAGCATTCTGATTGGTATTATCGCTACCGGCGTGGAAGGTAAGCTTAGCGATCTGCGGAAGGGCACTTCCGTTGTGCAGGAAGATAACCACACTACGATCATTGGCTTTGACAACAATGTGTACTCCCTTCTGCGGGAACTGATTGAAGCTAATGCCAACAAGAAGAAAGCTTGCATCGTGATCCTGGGTGAACAGCCAAAAGAGGAAATGGAAGACGCGATTGCCTCTCACATTTCCGACACCGGCACCACACGGATCATTTGCCGTAGCGGCAATCTGCATGAAGCCTATGCCTTGGAGCGGTGCTCGGTGGAAACCTGCCGCAGTGTGATCATCAATGTGCACGACGATGCAGAAACAGTTAAGATCCTTCTGGCACTGTCTGCATACCTCAAGGATAAGGAGCTTACATATCCTGAGCTGCGGTTTATCGCATCTTTGCAGGATGCGCAGTATGTGGAGGCTGCCAACATTGCAGGCGAGGGTCGCGCGGAGATTATCTTTGCAAAGGATGCCATTGCCCGAATCATTTCCAATACCTGTCGGCAGCATGGTTTGTCTCAGGTTTTGACGGAACTGTTCAATTTCAGTGGCAATGAAATGTATTTTGAGAGCATTCCTGCCTTGGAAGGAAAAACCTTTAAGGAAGCAGCTCTGAGCTTTTCCAACGCCATTGTTTCAGGCTTGTGTTCCAATGGTCAGGTGCGATTGAACCCGCCAATGGATACGGTGATCGGCAAAGAGGATCAGTTGGTTCTTCTGGAAATGGACGATGGTGCATACGATCTTCACGAAGCGAAAAAAGTTGATGAAGCCAATATTTGCAGCGGCGAAAGCATCTCTGCACAGGCAAGCGACCATCTGATCGTTTTGGGCAGCAATAATAAGCTGCCGATCATCCTGGCGGAGTACGACAAATATGTGCAGCCGGGCACGCATGTGGTTATCGTTGACGATGACCTGGATAAGGATAAGCTTGGCACATACGAGAATTTGGATGTCAAGATTTGCACGAAGCCAGTCACACGGGATCTGCTGTGCGAATTCTTGGATGAAAGCGCCAATAATATTCTGCTGTTGAACGATGACAGTCAGGAGCCGGAGGCATCTGACTCTCAGACTCTGCTGCGGCTGATTCTTCTGCGTGATATTGCGGATAAGACAGATCGGCAGTTTGCTATTACCACGGAAATGCGCAGCGTGGACAACCAGCGGCTGGCATCTCAAGCGAGAGTGGATGATTTTGTTATCGGCTCCAATTTTGCAAGTCTGCTGATGGCACAGATTTCCGAGAATCCTAAGATGTCTCCGTTGATTACGGAACTTCTGGATGAAAGCGGTTCTGAGCTGTATATGAAGCCTGCGGCACAGTATGTGACCATTGGTGAGCCGGTGGATTCCTACACACTGACCGAAAGCGCTGCCCGTAAGGGTGAAGTCTATGTGGGCTACAGACACATCGGCAAAACCAAGACCAATGTGGTCGTGAATCCCAACAAGGAAGATCTAATCACCTTCAGCGAGAACGATCAAATCGTGGTGATTGCTGAAAACTAATTTAAATTTGAACTGAAAACGATGTTGGGGTCAGGCGCATGTCGCCTGACCCCAACATCTATCATAGAGTTGATTTTTCTTGATTATAGTTTTATATAT
>JAZNNK010000013.1:0-5490 GCA_045580205.1 Faecousia sp. | reverse complement strand
ACACCGCTTACACAGGCCGGACGGTACTCAAACATGCCCGGGTGTGGGGATTCATCCCCGCTATAGCGGATTGCAGGTACAGGGCACCGCTAACTCCCCGACTAGTGCGACCTTGTTACAAGCCGGTCGCCATAACAAGGGTATATTGTTTAATTAGTTAATCTTTGCCTCGATAAAATCGGCCAGTTCCTGAAATGTTGCGATCTTCTGATCTTCCATCTCGAGCTCAACGCCCAATTCAGTCTCCAGATCCATGACCATCTCGACAATATCCAGCGAATCGATACCAAGACTTTCAAATGTGCTTTCAGGTGTAATTTCCTGAGGATCGATCTCAAGCTGCTTTGCTGCGTAATTAACCAGTTTTTCGTACATTCTCTTCTGCCTCCTAATATCATATCGTAACTGATACTTAATGTATTTTAGTATATGAAATAACGTTTGTCAATGACCGTTTTTTACCGCCATTGCGGCTGCATATGCCGTCGACCAGGCTATCTGCAGATTAAAACCGCCCGTGTATGCATCACAGTCAATAATCTCCCCTGCAAAATAAAGTCCCGGTACAATTTTCGACTGCATTGACTTCGGATCAATTTCTGATACAGATATTCCGCCGGATGTTATGATCGCCTCCGATACAGGACGTTTGCCCGTTATATGTACCGGATAAGCCTTTAACAACTCCACAAGCGCTCTGCGCTGCTGCTTTTTTAAAGCATTCGCCTGCATTTGCGGATCGATTTCCAGACGCTTCAGCACCGGCAGGATCATTGATCTGGGAAGCAGGTCCGATAGTGCATTTTCCATTGTTCGGTTCTGATACATTTCAAGATCGCGCAAAACACGGTCGTTAAGCTTCTCTGCATCCAGCGCAGGCTTCAGGTCAATCAGCAGCCTGCAGTTATCGCCCTTAAGGTGAGCGCTTGCGCTCAAAACAGTCGGTCCGGAAACACCGAAATGTGTGAACAGCAGTTCTCCAAAGTCCTTATACAATACCTTCCCATTTGCATTGAGCAGCTTAACGCCAACATTTCGAAGACTCAATCCCTGCATCTCAGGACAATCGCCTCCCTCTGCCTCTAAGGGAACCAGCGACCCTTCTGTCGGAACGACTGTATGACCAAGCTTTTTCGCCATTTCATACCCATCACCCGTAGAGCCCGTCTTCGGATATGATACGCCGCCGGTAGCAAGAATGACCCAACGGCACCGAATCGTTTCATCCTGTGTTATCACACCTGCAACAGAATCACCGTCTGTCATAATTTCCTTAGCGCGTGCAGTTTTAATATGGACACCGGCTGTACGCAACGTCTGCTTTAAACAGTCCAGGATTGAGGAGGCTTTATCTGACACCGGAAAGACGCGGTTTCCGCGTTCAACCTTCAGTGCGCAGCCGCGCTGCTCAAAAAAGCGCATCACATCTTCCGGTGCAAAACCATTCATAGCGCTATATAAAAACCTTCCGTTACGGGGAATATTCTGCAAAACCTCTTGCACACCGGAAGAATTGGTAACATTGCATCGACCTTTTCCGGTAATTAAGAGCTTTTTCCCGAGACGGTCATTCGCCTCAAGCAAGAGCACCTTTTCCCCCTGCTGTGCGGCTGTAATGGCGGCAAACATTCCTGCAGGACCACCGCCAATAACAATGCCATCATATATCATTTATTTTCAACCCGCTTTTCGTAGACATTGTATTCTTCCCAAACGCGCTCAAGTGTATCAAACGTATTTGCAATCTCGTGTTCTCTGACGGAAGCAAGCGCAACAATCATTGCATTTACAACACTCAACGGGGCAACCAGAGAATCAACAAGCGAGACCATATCACTCTTTGCAACAAGGACATGATCGCAGTTTTGACCAAGCGGTGAAAGCTTGCTGTCTGTAATACCGATCACCGTCGCACCGATCGACCGACAGTACTGAACACCTTTGAGTGTTGCGGTAGAATATCTCGGAAAGCTAAATGCGATCACTACATCATCCGAGCTGATGCCAACCAGCCTCTCAAACATTTCACTTGCACCGGAGGCAGTAACAATATGTACATTATTGAACATAAAATTCAAATAATATCCAAAAAAATTTGCAAGCGGCGATACAGACCTTACACCCAGAACATAAATCCTTTTTGCCCCGAGAATTGCCTGAACAGATGCGTGAAAACTCTCTCTGCACAGACTCTCCGATGTCTGCCGCAGCTTATCTGCATCAGAATGTAGTACCATCGACACAACATCCTGATCACCGATCTGATCGTTTGTAACACCCATACGCTGAACCGACGTCAAACGGTTGCGGACCATCTCCTGCATCGCCTGCTGCATTTCAGGATATCCGTCATAACCAAGCTCCACAGCAAACCGGACAACTGTCGACTCAGAAACGTCAACCGCCTTCCCCAACCGACTTGCCGTCATAAATGCCGCTTTCTCATATGACTCTGTAATAAATGCCGCGATCCGTTGCTGACCCTTGGAAAACCGGGAGGATTTTTCCTGTAGCAGCATTAAAATATCATCGTGCATAATTACCTCCAAACATTTCTGTTTTCTATGTAAATCGTATCAAAATTATTAAATCTTTTCAAGAATAATTTACAAAAGGCTTTCTACTTCCTCACAAGTAAGATACCTCCATTTGCCTGTCGGAAGATCTCCAAGGCAAAGCGATCCCTCCCCTGTCCGCCTGAGTCGAATCACCTTCATGCCTGCCTCTGCACACATCCTGCGGACCTGCCGGTTACGCCCCTCATGGATCGTTACCTGTATCATCGCCCTGTCATCATCTACCCACTGAACAGAAACATCCGGCGGGCTGATTTTGTAGCCGTCAAGCACGATCGGACGGGCAAGCCTTTCGGCTGCCGCATCCGTATATCCGCTGACAAGCACGCAGTAGACCTTATTGATCTGATGGCGCGGATGCATCATTTTATATGCAAAATCCCCGTCATTCGTCATAAGAAGGAGTCCTTCAGAATCCATATCCAGTCTTCCTACCGGGTATACCCTGTGCCGACAATCCCGTACAAGCTGCGTAACATCCCTGCGTCCTTTTTCGTCTGACATAGTCGTAACAAAGCCTCTCGGCTTATTAAGCATGATATAAACACGTTTCTCCTCAGAAGGCAGTGGCTTGCCATCTACCAAGATCGTATCGATCTGCACATCCGCACTATCCCCCAACTGACACACGCGACCGTTGCAGGTTACTCTTCCTTCTGCGATCATCGACTCAGCCTGCCTTCTGGAGGCAACGCCTCTGGACGCAATGATTTTTTGTAAGCGCTCTTTCATGATCGACTTCCTCCAAAAAGCTTTTGCCAGATCGACTGCTTCTGCGGTTTTTCCTGCTCAATCGTTTCTCCGTACATCACTGGCACTTTTCCCACAGCTTTATCACCTAAACATATATACGCATATCCGGCATCCTGCCCTTGTGCAACCGGCGCATAGACAAATCCCGGGCCCTGCAATACGATTTGTGGCACTTCATCTGCAGTAAATGCATAAGAAAAATCGCTGTTTGCAATCAGATGCACCGCACCTGACTGCCCGCCGACGATCTCGACCATGCCAAGACGATCGCCTTTTGACACGACTTTTTTAACAGCATACTGCGTAAAGCCCTGCTCGACCAGACTTTGATGATCCAGCCAGTCATTAGGGTCATTGAGCGTAACCGTTATTAGACGCCGTCCCTGCCGCGTAACACTCGAAACAAGGATACGTCCTGCAGCCTTTGTAAAGCCTGTCTTAACGCCGTCTGCGCCCTCTACGCGCCATAAAAGCTTATTGTGGTTACGCAGTGTGCGTTTAGCAACAGATACAGTCTTTGTTGAAACAGTCTGCGCAAAAATAGGGTTTTCCATTGCGTAGCTTGCAAGAATCGCCATGTCCTGCGCAGTTGAATAATGACCGGGACTGTCCAGTCCGTTCGGATTTTCAAAATGCGTTCCCGTCATACCCAGTCGATGCGCTTTATCGTTCATCATCTGCGCAAAGCCCTCTACTGTTCCTGCACAGTAGATTGCAAGTGCGACTGCTGCATCATTTCCGCTTTGCAGCATCAGCCCATATAAAAGCTCCTGGATCGTCAGGATCTCACCCTCACGCAGGTACATAGACGAGCCTTCGATACCGACCGCTTCCTTTGGAATACGCATTCTGTCGAGAACATTACACTGCTCGCAAATAAGCAGCGCAGTCATGATCTTTGTCGTGCTGGCAATCAGCGCACGTTGATCTGCATCCTTTTCATACAGAATTCTTCCCGTCTGTGCATCCATAACGATCGCCTTCTGCGCCGATATGGCATGTACCTTGCAAGAAAAAAACAGGACAGCAGCCAGCAAAGCAGCTGCCATCCCGGCAAACATTCGTTTCATACACATCACCCCGAAATAGTTTGCTACGGGATGATCAGAATATTCTTATTTTTTCTCCGTTCTGGAATCTACAAAGGCAGCAATTTTGTCGAGTGTGTCGGGAATCATCTCGACCAAACGGTCCGTCGTTGTATTGGCCGGAGTAGCAACAGGAAGCATGCGTACATTTCCCTCTTTGATCACCAGAAAAGCAATCGGAGTTACCTTTACGCCGGCACCGACACCGCCGCCAAACGGATTATCCTGATGATTGACATTCTTAGATACAAAATCTGAGCCACCACCCCCAAAGCCTACACTGACCTTGGATATAGGGATAATCGTAACACCATCTGCTGTAACAATCGGATCTCCGACAACAGAATTTACATCTACCATCTCACGAATTTTTGCAATTGTACTATCGAGCATATTGGGAAGATTCTGGCTCATATTTCAGCACCGCCTTTTCTTTGATTGTTCATTTTAAAGTATTGCCGCAGCAGACGCAGACCATACCGGACGCCCAGTCCAACGATTCTGCCGACCGTAATGGATACATCCAACCGCGCATAAATTCGGGTTTTATCTGCAGTAAAGTCGCACTCCACATCCACATCCCGTTTTTTCACAGTAAAAAGATTTTCAATATGCGGCATAAAATTTGCAACGGACGCGCAGGCTTTTCCGTAACGCAGCGCAAGGTCGCAAGGATCGTCTCCGGCAAGAACGACCTTAAGAATCAGCAAATCCACGCGGATTTTACGCCGAACATCCGACAGCAGATCAAGCACTATTCGCAAAAACGGCGAAAATTGTTCAATACTGCCACCCTGCTTCTTTACACTTGCCTTAACCGGTTCAGATGATATATCTGCCTTTTCCGCCTTTTGCGCTTTTTTTGTGGGAGTGCTCTTTTTACGCGGCAGTATTGGAATGCTGCACGGTCCAATCTTGATCGTAAGTGAGCCGCCCTGACTGCCATAGATACAGCTCACCCCTACAGGTATAAACGCAAACAGCGCAGCGACGCACAAAGCAATCAGCCAGTACATGCAGCATTCTCCTCTGTGGATAATTCTGCGGGTTCATCTGTTACAACAGGCTCTTTC
>JAZNNK010000012.1:0-5817 GCA_045580205.1 Faecousia sp. | reverse complement strand
TGGAATTGTGCTGTTGGCGCTTCCGATGCTGGTGATCGCCATTGCTATAAAAATTGATGATCCGGGCCCTGTTTTATTCAAGCAGAGGCGCGTCGGTAAAAAGAAGAACGGCGAGATCACATATTTTATGATCTGGAAATTCCGCAGCATGAAGATGAGCACACCGCACGATACGCCGACACATCTTCTGGAGAATCCGGAACAGTACATAACCCGGGTGGGCCGTTTTATCCGCAAAACGAGTCTGGATGAGCTCCCGCAGATCTATCAGGTATTTACCTCCAAATTGTCTGCTATCGGCCCGCGTCCTGCGCTGTGGTCGCAGACCGATCTGATCGAAGAGCGTGAAAAATACGGAGCAAACGATATAAAGCCCGGCATTACCGGATGGGCGCAGATCAACGGCCGTGATGAGCTGGAGATTGATGTCAAGGCAAAGCTTGACGGCGAATACGCAGCTGCGTTGAACGCAGGCAAATTCAAAGGCTTTGCGATGGATGTAAGATGCTTCTTTGGAACGATCATAAGCGTTTTGAAATCCGACGGTGTCGTGGAAGGCGGCACGGGTGAGATGAAGAAGTCGCAGGAAGTACAGAAAGAGCAGGAAGAACAGTTGCAAGAGGTTGGAAGATGAAGATCCTTGTTGTTTGCCAGCACTATTATCCCGAGCCGTTTCGGATAACGGATATCTGTGAAGAGCTTGTAAAGCGCGGAAATGCGGTTACAGTCGTTACCGGAACACCCAATTATCCAATGGGTGAAATCTATCCCGGGTATGAAGGCAAAGAAAAAACAGATGAGATCATCAACGGCGTTACCGTTCACCGGTGCAGGATCCATCCGAGAAAAACAGGCGTATTGCACAGATTATGGAACTATTACAGCTATTCGCATCAGTCTAAAAAATATATTGATACGCTGGATGACTCCTTTGATGTTGTGTTCATCAATCAGTTATCTCCGGTCATGATGGCAAACGCCGGAATTCGCTATGCAAAAAAGCATAACAAAAAATCCGTGCTGTACTGTCTGGATCTGTGGCCCGCAAGCCTCAATGCAGGCGGTATTACCGGCGGCGTTATTTACCGATGGTTCCATAGGGAAGCGGGAAAGGTATACCGCCATGTCCATAAGATTCTGATATCCTCAAAATCCTTTGCACAATATCTGCAGAAGCAGTTTGGGGTAACAAACACGGCGTATTTGCCGCAATATGCCGAGGATGCTTTTTCACCGGATGAGTGCAGAAAAACGCCCGATGAATATATTGATTTGATGTTTGCCGGCAATATCGGCACGGCGCAGAGCGTCGATACCATTATTCGGGCGGCGGCGCGGTGTAAGGACATTGAGAATTTGCGCTGGCATATTGTCGGGGACGGCATAGAGCTCGATCGCTGTAAAGCTTTGGCAGAGGAACTTGATGTTGCGGTTACGTTTTACGGAAGAAGACCCATCGAACAGATGCCGCAGTACTATGCTATGGCAGATGCAATGCTCGTTACTATGCAAAAGGATTCGGTCATCGGACTGACACTGCCCGGAAAGATCCAGTCGTATCTGGCGGCCGGAAAATTTATCATTGGCGTAGATCACGGAGAAACGGCAGAGGTCATTCGGTCGAATCAATGCGGTCTGTGCTGCGACATAGATGATCCGGATGCGTTTGCAGGCTGCATACGCAGCTTTGCGCAAATGCACGCCGATGCAAAGCAGACCGTCGAAAACAATTCTTATATAACATATACAACAAGTTTTTCCAAAACTGCGTTTTTTGAGAAACTGATAACCGAATTATCATGCCAATATGTAGCACAGTCTGTATAAAAATGCACTGTTTTTGAGTTGGTAAAAAGGAGTAAACATGGAAATATTGCTTTTTCTTTATTTTGCAATAGCTATTGGCTTTTTGCTGTATTTTATGAATAAGAGACTTCTTTCACCAACGACAATCTTCTTGGTTTCGCAAGTTTTGTTTGTTCTTGGATTGATTCAATTTTTAAATTTTGACCATGCGACAGATAAAAAAATTATCTGGGTCTATATTGTAGCTGTTCTGTCTTTTGGGTTTGGCTCTGTGTTGGGCTCAGGATTTTTCTACTACCCGAAGAGAAACTTTATCTTCGTCGAAGAGCCGTTCATGCGTTTTCAGCAACAAAGGGTCAGCATCTTGATCGGCATCAGCATTCTGCTGTTTGCGTATTTTTGCTATATGACCCGTTTTTCTACCTTCAGTATTATGATCGACAGCATCATGGGAAAGGATATGGGCAATATCACTGACGACAGAATTCTTTCCTATTCCGTTCCGGGAACGGCATACATTTACATGTTCCGGGTTACCCTGTTTCCGATCACAGTCGTCTCTATCCTGAATAAGGAGTACGGATATTCGAAGTACGCAAAGGCTTTTTTGGTCGTTATCATGATCCTTTTCTCCTTAGCTACCGGACAGCGGGCGGGCTTTGTTATGGTCGTTTTTATGTGGATGATCAGCTATCTGGTCCGCATCCTGTATCAAAAGAACGATCAGCTTGACCAGAGCAAGAAAAAGCTTAAGCGCAATTTGCTTATCAGTGTTATTGTGTTCATTACGGTCTTCTCGTTTATGAGTCTGGTCAATGGGCGCGTATCAGAAAATGTTTTCTCCGAGCTGATCAACCGTTTTCTAAGCGATAATCAGAGAACGGCGTATGCATCGTTCCGCTATATTTTTAGCCACGATGTTACCTGGGGAAGAAACTGGTACGAGGAGCTTATCAATACAATATATCCCGGAGACCGGTATCTGCCGTTGTCCAAGGTCATCAATAAAATTATGTACGGCACTACAAGAGGCACCGCGCCTCCATGTCTGTGGGGCTCTGTATTCTATAATTTCTCATGGGGCGGTATCGTTGTTTTTGCGCTGGTATACGGTGTATTCCTGCAATACATGGAATACAGATTTTACAGCCGCCAGATCAATACGATCCGGTGCTGTATATACAGCTATATATTTATATCGTTAGGCATGCTGGTCGCGGGAGGACCGTTCCAGCTGGTCAATAACGGCTTCGTGCCGTCGATCATTTTGGCGTATGTGTTGCACGTGGACCGGTTTGCAAAGAGAGTTGACCGGCATCCGGGTTATCAGAGGCAGTAATGACCACCGGCAAAAAGCGTGCAGGGGGAGATAATTATGCGTAATGTCTTGTTTATTATCATGGACTCGTTATCGTTTGACAGAATTGAAAAGTATCGTCATCAAAACAATAGTCTGACACCTTTTCTTGACAGTATAGAAAGTAAGTGCATTACAGCGGAGCACCTTTATTCGCAAGGTCCGTATACAGAGGCAGGCACCAAGGGCCTTTTGTGCTGCTGCGATACACTGGATAATGGCGGATATTTTTGCCGGTATGATACGCAGGAAAAGTTTATCACAGATATCTTCAAGGATTGGGGATACGAGACATATAACGTCAACGCACCGTCCTATTTGTTATCCAAAAGAACACTTGGCAACATTGATCATATGATCTACACCTCTGGAATCGATTTTCGGTTTCTGTGGAGTCAGCGGTTCAGCTTTTATTATGATCGCTGGAAGTCGGGCGCGTTTACACAGGCGGATTATACCTACCTGGCTTCTTTTGTGGAGCTGGTTTTTGAATCGATCGGCGGTTTTCTGAGCGCAGAGAATGCTGCGGAAAAATACGATATTGTTGCGCCGCTGATCGATGATGCGGTCATGAAGCAGAACAATATTATTTTGGATCGGGAGATAGCAAAGTTTAACGCAAATAAAAATAAGTATCTCGATTCTGTGTTTGAATTACAGCTGCAGCACCCACTTTTTCAGATCAAAAACATTAACCTGCCAGATATGATTCAGACGGACAAGGTGTTGAAGGTCCTCAATAAAAAGAAGAAATTTGTTTCAAAGTTTAAAAGAATACAGTTTTACAGTAACCTTAGAAATAATCGCTGCACGGCGGGCGTCTTAAAAAGAACGATCCGGGGCATTCTGCGCGATAAAAAGCCGAATAAAAACAACTGCGGAGAATTGTTTAATCGCCTCAGAAATGTTATCAGCGGAAGAGAATTTGAAGTGTATCAGCGTGGAACATATTACACAAATGATCCGTATAAGCTGGTTACTTCAGCTAAGCACCAGATGGAATACGCGGTGCAGATTCTCGAAAAAAGCCCGCATAAGAACAATTTTGTCTTTATTCATCCGGAAGAGGCGCATTATTTTAACACCTTCTTTACCTATGACAGCCGGGATGAGTCTTTGATAGAACGTGAGATCGACGATGCGGAGCAGTTTATCAACAGCCTGGGCAAGGATTATAAGGGATCGCTTTTTTATGATCTGTCTGTTCGTTACATAGACAATCAGATCAAGGGTCTGTACGAGAGTCTGCAGAAAAAAGGATTGCTGGAAGACACTGTTGTGGTGATCACGGCAGATCACGGCTCATCGTACTTCTTTGAGCCGGTACGCAGCGCGCTGGTCAATAATTTCCATTCTGAAAATTATCATGTTCCGGTTTACATTTTTGGCGGCGGCGTGCAGGGCGCGCACTGTGAAGGTATGTATATGGGCAAGGATGTGATCCCGACGGTTGCCGACCTGTGCGGACATACGATGCCGGATATCTGTTCGGGCGTGTCCATGCTGGACAAGAATAATAACAGAGACAGCATCATGATCGAATATATGGGACCGGGCTGTCCGGATATCCGGTTAAAACCGGTGTGGCTTTCCTCGCGCTCGAAAGAATATGCGGTGTCGTATATCGGAAAGTTGTCGGACGGCTTTAGCCAGTCCAATATCTGCCAGATCTATGATCTGACTGCAGATCCCGAAGAGCGCTGCAATATAAAAGACATTCGAAACGAAGCGATCAATCAACAGATTGATCTGATTCGCACGCGTTTTGAGCAGCTTCGTGAAACTACGAATTACAGCAGAGGGTGAGGCCCGATGAAAAAGTTTAAATGTCCCAATATACTCCGCAATAGTCTTGTGGGTATTGTGGCGTCTGTCGTTTCGACCCTTTCACTGTATGTGATACGCATAATTCTGTCCCGTGTGCTGGGCGACGAAATATATGGCGTAAACAGCATTTTTGTGAATGTAGTCAATACATTCCTGATTTTAGAAATGGGAATGAGCACCGCGATGATCATTGTAATGTATCAACCGGTTGCGGTGAACGACCATGAGAAGATCAAAAGCATTCTCGGTTTTTATAAAACATTCTATCGCCTGTTTTGCCTTGTTCTTTTTGTGGTGGGCGTCGTAGTAGATCTGTTTTTCCTTGACAGATTTGTGAAAACGACACTTCCGTTTGCTCAGGTGCAGTTGTTTTTTCTTCTGTATCTATTGAGCATCATTGTTAAATATTTATGGTCTTATAAAAGCTGTCTGCTTTATGCAAACAAGCAAAACAGTGTGATCAGTCTGTCAACGATCGTTGTAACGCTTATCTTTACGGTGCTGCAGATCATCAGTATTGTCCTTATCAAAAATTACTGGATCTATCTTGTTCTGTTTTTATTGCAGAATGTATCGATTAATGCTGCCTGCAACATAGTCGCCAATAAAAAATATCCTTATATCAAGGAAAAAAAGGCTGCACCGCTGGATTCGGAAACAAAGGGAAAGCTTGTTAAGATCATTAAGCCGATGTTTATTCAAAGGTTGGCAAATCAGATACAGGATGCCTCAAGTGTCATTATACTTGGCCTGATCGGTATGAGTGCTGTGATCGCGGGCTACTTCTCAAACTATGTCTGGGTAGTGCACGCATGCCAGACCATATT
>JAZNNK010000011.1:0-8907 GCA_045580205.1 Faecousia sp. | reverse complement strand
CATCCCATCCTTTGCGGTCTCATAGATTCAGTATATGCGCCGACGTATTGTAATACGCCGTGTATATAAAAGTTTAAAACAGGAGGAAAATCAAAATGACTAAGAAAATTCTCAGCGTCATTCTTGTAGTACTTATGGTTGTTGCTTGCTTTGCCGGCTGTAAGCCTGCTGTCAAGAATGAAAATAAGGTCATCGTTGGTAGCTCCACTGAGTTGTCCGGCGATTTCCGTTGGCCCGGCTTTGGCGGAAGCTCTGCCGGCGCTGCTGACCAGGACATTAGCAAGATGATCACCGGTTACTCCACTATGGAGACTAACCAGGGCGGTGCTTATGTTTGGAACAACACTGTTGTTAAGAGTCATACCGAGGCAGAAGATGAGAATGGCGACTTCGTTGTTACCATCGAGATCAACCCCGGCCTGAAGTTCAGCGACGGTTCCGAAGTTAAGGCTGCTAACTATGTTGCTTACATTCTGGCTTTCAGCTCCCCCGTATCTGTGAACGCAGGCCACACCGGTAAGTCCGGTCAGGCATTCGTTGGCTACAAGTCCTTCAATGCTTACTGTGGCGCTGACGTTGCTGTTGCAGGTGCAACCAAGGAGTTCTCCGGTATTCGTCTGCTGGGCGACTACAAGTTCTCCATGACCATCAGCGCTGCTGCTGGTTACTATCCCTACTACTATGCTAACACCTATGGCGCTGTTTCTCCCTACCACCTGGAACTGGTGCTGGGCACCGGCGTTGAGGTTAAGGACGACGGCAACGGCGCATACCTGACTGAGGCTTGGTATGCAAAGGCTGCTGACTCCACTGCTGAGGCTGTTTCCTACGAGAAGTCTGAGCACATCAAGAAGGCTCGTTACGATGTTTCTACGTACCCTGTTTCCGGTCCCTACACCATCTCCAAGTGGGATGAGGGCACCAAGCAGTGCACGCTGACCCTGAACCCCAACTTTGCGGGTAACTTTGAGGGCCAGAAGCCTTCCATTAAGACCATCGTTTACACCAAGATCGTTCAGGAGACACAGCTTGACCAGTTCAAGACAGGTCTGGTTGATATCCTCTCCGGCATTACCGGCGGCAATGATACTAAGGCTGCTCTTGCTGTTGTTGACGGCAGCGACGGTAAGTACGAAGAAGTTCACTATCAGAGAGCTGGCTAAGGTAAGATCCAGTTCGAATGCGACTTCGGACCCACCATGTTCGCTTCCGTACGTCAGGCAATTGCTTACGTTCTGAACACCAGTGAATTTGCTGACGCATTCACCGGCGGCTACGGCACCGTTATCTACGGACCTTACTCCCCCGACTTCGACATGTGGAAGGCTGTTAAGGACGATGTCGACCTTATCGAGTACGCTTTCTCTGTTGAAAATGCTAAGCAGGCTCTGATCAATGACGGCTGGATCTACAACTCCAAGGGCGAAGCCTATGTTGAAGGCCAGACCGGTGTTGACGCTGTCCGTTATAAGAAGCTGACTGCTGAAGAAGCTGCTGCTTGCGACGGTGTTAACAAGACCTATGCTTCCGTTGCTAACACTGACGGTGTTGAGTTTAAGACTGTTAAGGTAAACGGCGAGTACTATATGCCTTGTGCTATTAACTGGTTCGGTTCCGTTCCGAACGATGTTACCGACATGCTGGCTGCTCGTCTGGTTGGTAATAAGAACATGACATCCATCGGTATGATTGTTCGTTCTACCACCGGCGACTTTACCAAGCTGTTGGGTGAAATCTACCGTGAGCCTTCCTACGGTTACAGTGGAACTCCCACCTTCGGTATGTTCAATCTGGCTACCGGCTGGAATAACGCTGTTTATGACTATTCCTGGAACTGGTCCCTGGATCCGGAATACTTCGCATACTCTGTCAACAAGCTGTATGACCAGTACGATGTAGACTTCCCCTACTACAAGGCTGACGGCAGCCACACCAAGCTGAGCTATGCTGACGCTGTTGCTGCTTCTAATGGTAAGCTGGGCATGGACTACATCTCTATGGCAATGGTCTATGATGCAACAACTGAGGAAGAGTACAATGCATGGTGGAAGGCTTACATCGAAAGATGGAATGAGCTGCTGCCCGACATTCCTCTGTACTCCAACTACTACTTTGATATTTACAACGCAAAGATCGAAGGCTTTAAGACCTCCCCGTTCTGGAGCCCCATTGATGCTCTGCTGTACTGCACAATCGCAAACGCTGAGTAATCAGTTAGATCTGTTCTGAAGGTTATCAATAACTGAAAGAAAACCCGTTATAGGGGCGGCCTTGGGTCGCCCCTATAATTAGATTTTGCCCATTTGGGCACGGGGAGGAAGGTACGGTATCTGACTATGGGAAAATATATATTAAAACGTTTGGGATACATGCTGATTGTATTCATGATTCTGTCTCTGCTGATGTTTCTTGTTTATGCGATGATCCCGTTTGACAGAGCGAGAGCAGAAGTTGAGCAATATAAGGATGTATATAAGAATGACCCGGTAGGGTTTGAGCAGAAATATCAGCAACTTAGAAAAGAGCTCGGTACAGATCAAAATGTGATCATTCGTTATCTTGGCTGGATTGGCATTGTTCCGATCAATGGAACATATCAGGGTCTTCTGCAGGGCGATTTCGGTTATAGCTATGAGTCGGACAGACCTGCTCAGGAAGTGCTTGTAAAGCCGATGCAGAACACCATCTTTATCAACATTTTCTCAACCGTTCTTGCGTTGGGAATTACGCTTCCTCTTGGAATTTTTTGCGCCGTTCATCGCGGCGGAAAGCGCGATACGGTGGTGCAGGTCGGCACCATTATCGGCTATAGTATTCCGATCTTTGTAACAGCCATATTGTTTATTTGGCTGCTTGCTATTGTTTTGCCTATATTCCCGGTTTCCGGAATGGAAACTCCGGGTTCAAATTATACCGGCATGCAGAAGCTGCTCGATGAGCTGTATTATATGTGCTTGCCGCTGATCGTTATGACGGCTACTTCTCTTGGTGGTATGACCCGCTATGTCCGCGCATCCATGACAGAGGCACTTAGTATGGATTGCATCCGTACTGCCCGCGCCAAAGGCCTTCGTGAAAAGGTCGTAGTTTACAGCCATGCCTGGAGAAATGCGCTTATTCCCATTATTACACTTGTAATTGGCTGGTTTTTAAGTATTTTCTCCGGTTCTGTTATGATTGAGAATATTTTCGGCCTTAACGGTATGGGCCGCGTCTATATCAATTCCTTGAATTCGAAGGATTTTGAGGTTGTTTTGCTTCTGCAGATGTTCTATGTTTTGATCGGTCTGCTTGGCAACCTCTTCATTGATATCGCCTACGGTATTGCGGATCCTCGTATCCGCGTCAATAAATAAGGAGGTGGATTCTGTGAGCAAGAAAAATAATAATACTTCCGCAAAAAAATCCACCTTTGGCATGATGCTTCGCCGAATGTTTGTGGGCTCTGCCGGTGAGTATGAGATTATTGACGAACGCTATGACAGCCCTTCCAGATTAGCAGTTAGGCGTTTCTTCCGGAAGCCTTTGGCAACCGGCGCGGTCATCGTGCTCTGCTGTATGTTCCTGTTTGTGCTCATCGGTCCGATGATTTCCCCTGTGGATCTGTCCTATGTGGAATCCATGCACACGAATGTCGCGCCTAATATGAGCATGATGAAGCTCCCTTCTCAAATGAAGGAGGATCCGAGAGCAATCTCTTCCCGGGGCTCTTATACTTTGGGCGTGGATAAAAACGGCGATGTTCATATGTGGGGTTATTTCAGCACGTTCTCTCAAAACTCCATAGACAATGTTATGGAAGTTCCTGCGGAGGTCGACAGAGCGAACATCGTAATGGGTGCAGCCGGCAGCGATCATTGTATTGTGATCGGCGATGACGGAAAGATTTATGCCTGGGGTCAGGATGATAACGGTCAGTACGGTGATCAGGGCCGTATGGCAGCAATGTGTGAATTTCTGCAGCCGGATGAGCTGATGTACGGAAAATTGGATGTAGATAATGTCAAACAGCTTATTTGCGGTAACCAGGTTACAGCGATACTCATGAAAGACGGCACACTGTACGTTTGGGGTAATACTGCCTCCAGCGCGCAGAATACCGCCTCTGTTTATAAAGCGCTGAGTGATAACGGTAAGACGGCACAGAAGGTCTGTTTTACCAACTCTGATCTGTTCGTTATTACGACAGACGGCGAATTTATTACTGGTAAAAATAAGCAGTATGAGTATTATAAGGGACAGAAGACGATTGATGTGATCGGCTCCCGTAAGGCAGTTGACATTGTTGCTACCGGCGATCAGATCGCACTTCTTTTAGATGATGATACAATTTTGACACTTGGAGCGGAGGGCAACGAGCCTGTGATCGGTGATGATCAGATCGTTTCTTTGGCTGCGGGCTCTCGTCATTTCTCGCTTTTGACAGAAAGTGGAAAGGTATATGCATGGGGTAACGGCGGCCTCGGTCAGACGGATGTTCCCAATGCGTTTAGCCAGACAGGTGCGACGGATCAGGTATTCTCCGTTGGCTTCCAGAACTATGCCTTCAAAGACGGCAAATTTGTAGATTCCTGGGGTCTGAAGGGCTATATCTTCGGCACGGACGATATGGGCCGTGATGTATTTAACCGTGTTATGAACGGCGGTCGTATGACTATGACGATTGGTGCGGTAGCCGTTATTGTTGCTACGATCATCGGTGTTATTATCGGCTGTGTTTCCGGTTATTTTGGCGGACTTGTGGATATCATACTCATGCGTATCACAGAGATATTCTCGTCGATTCCGTTTTTACCGTTTGCACTGGTTCTGTCTGCTGTCCTGCAGAACAGTAACCTTTCGGAAGATTTCCGTATTTTTATCATTATGATTATTCTTGGTCTGCTTTCCTGGACCGGACTTGCACGACTTGTTCGCGGACAAGTTCTGGCAGAGCGCGAAAAGGAATTTGTTACTGCAGCCAAGTCGATGGGCGTAAAGGAAGGCCGGATCGCCTTTAAGCACATTCTGCCCAATGTTATTTCGGTTATCCTTGTTTCTGTAACATTGGATTTTGCAACCTGCATGCTGACAGAGTCCAGCCTTTCCTATCTGGGCTTCGGCGTTCAGCTGCCCCGTCCTACCTGGGGCAATATGCTTGACGGCTGCCGTGATTCTCTGGTTATTCAGAATTTCTGGTGGCGCTGGCTGTTCCCTGCACTGTTTTTGTCGGTTGCGGTTATATGCATCAATGTTATCGGAGATACGCTGCGTGATATACTCGATCCTAAATCGGAGGTGGAAAAGTAATGCCGTTACTTGAAGTGAAAAATCTGCATACCTACTTCAAAACCAGAAACGGTACCGTTAAGGCGGTTAATGATGTTTCCTACTCCTTAGAGCCTGGAAAGACGATTGGTATCGTTGGTGAATCCGGTTCCGGTAAGAGTGTTTCCGCTATGAGCATTTTGCGTCTTTTGGATGCAAACGGTTATATTGCGGGCGGTGAAGTTATCTTTGACGGTAAGAATCTTGTAGATCTGCCCACACAGGAGCTTTACCATATTCGTGGTAATAGTATTTCGGTTATTTTCCAGGAGCCGATGACCAGCTTAAACCCCGTTTTTTCTGTAAAGAAGCAGCTTTCTGAGCCGTTTATGATCCATCAGGGTATGTCTAAGAAGGAAGCGGAGGAAAAGTGTATTGAAATGCTCCGCGCAGTTCAGATCCCGAACCCCGAAGCAGTTGCCAATCAGTATCCACACCAGCTTTCCGGCGGTATGCGTCAGCGCGTTATGATCGCAATGGCACTTGCCTGTAAGCCGAAGATCCTGATAGCGGATGAGCCGACGACTGCGTTGGATGTTACGATTCAGGCACAGATCCTGCGGCTTATGAACGATCTGCAGAAGGAAAACGGTACGGCCATTATCTTTATTACGCATGATCTGGGTGTTATTAATGAGATGGCAGATGACGTTGTTGTTATGTATTGCGGACAGGTGGTTGAGCAGACTTCTGCAAAGGTCATCTTTACCAATTTCCCCACCAGCCATCCTTACACGGAGGGACTGATGCATTCCATTCCCCGCGCTAACAACATTGAAAAGAAACTTGAACCCATTCCCGGTGTAGTGCCGCATCCTCTGGATCTTCCGAAGGGCTGCAAGTTTGCGCCGAGATGCAAGTATGCAACACAGAAATGTCTTGATCAGGAACCGGAGCTTCTTGAGGTTTCTCCCGGTCAGAGAATTCGTTGCCACTATCCCGAGAAGGAGGTGCGCTGCAGTGAAGAACACAAACACGCTGTTATCCATCAAGAACCTTAAAAAGTATTTCCCGATTGCAAAGTCGAGCATCTTTCAGAAGGAGCAGATGTACGTCCGCGCTAATGAGGAGATCAGTATTGATATCCAAAGCGGCGAGACATTTGGCCTGGTTGGTGAGTCCGGCTGCGGCAAGTCTACTCTGGGTCGTACTATTTTACAGCTTTATGATCAGACAGCAGGCAGTACCGTCTATTACGGACGCACGCTGGAAGATTTTGCGCCGGGTTATGTATTTGACACATTAAAAAATGCGGTTAAGCTTATCGGTGTTTATAAAAAACTACAGGCAAAGGCCGTAGCAGCTGCTGCTGAGTGCGAAAAAGCAGGGGATGAGGCAACATTCTTCCAGCATCAGACAAAGAATCTGGCAGAAGCTGAGGCTGAGACAGCATTTCAGAATGTTGTTAAGATCTTAGGCGGTTTCACTGCATTGGATGATCCCCGGGAGGGCGCAGCGCTTCTGCTGAAAAAGTACACCACTGTTGCCAAGCTTTGTGTGATCAACGAGAAGATCCGCGATATTGACGGTGAGATCGCATTGTATGAGGCAATGGCGAAGGAACTGGAAGCAGACGATTCTATTAAGAATGCTTCTGCAAAGGCAGAAAAGGCATTGAAGAAGGCAAAGGCTTTCCGTGAAAAGAAGGAGCAGCTGCTGCCTGAAAAGGAAAAAATTAGCGCTGTGCTTCGTGATGATGAGGCGCAGGTGGATGCATGTAAGGCAAAGTATGCTTCCAACGAGTCCTTCCAAAAGTATGAGCAGATGCTGGATAACGGCATTGACCTGAGCCGTTTGGCATATAAGGAAATGCGCGTATTGCGTAAGGATATTCAGATCATTTTCCAGGATCCGTATTCCTCGCTCAATCCCCGTATGACGGTCGGACAGATCATCGGCGAAGGACTCACTACGCATAACTTCTTCAAGGCCGGCGATCCGCAGATGAAGGATTATATTCTGAAGGTCATGGAGCAGTGCGGTCTGCAGGATTATATGTATCACCGTTATCCGCACCAGTTCTCCGGCGGTCAGCGTCAGCGTATCTGTATTGCTCGCGCTTTGGCTGTTCGCCCGAAGTTTATTGTCTGCGATGAATGTGTATCTGCACTGGACGTTTCTATCCAGTCGCAGATTATCAACTTGCTTGAGGAATTAAAGCAGAAGGAAAATTTGACGTATCTGTTTATTTCGCACGATCTGTCTGTCGTTCGGTATATTTCTGATCGGATTGGCGTCATGTATCTGGGTAATATGGTCGAGCTCGGTGATGCGGAGACGATCTTCTCTGATCCGCGCCATCCCTATACGGTTGCACTTCTGTCCTCAATCCCCACAACGGATATGAACGCACTGAAGAAGGAACGCATTATTCTGGAAGGCAACATTCCTAGCCCGATCCGTCCGCCTGAGGGATGTAAGTTCCACACGCGTTGCTATATGGCTTGCGACAAATGTAAGCGTGTGCCGCCTCCGTATGTGGAGGTTGAGCCCGGTCATTTTGTTGCCTGCCACTTCCTGGATAAGAAGGTGGATGAAAACGGAGAGTATCTGTTTGAACTGCCCGGTAAGAAGAAAGCGGAGAATGAGGCTTGATGTTTTTTCGAAAAAGATTGAAAAAACCTGATCCGGAGGCAGAGAAAGCGCTTCGCAGTCAGATCGAGGCGGAGGGCGGCTTGGAAAAAAAGGATATTCCTGCGATGCTTATATCGGCGTTTCTGGTGTTTTTTCCGGTAGTGCTTATTGCGTTGTTCGTGATCGTCCTTTTAGCATGGCTGCTTATGATGTAAAAAGATGATAAAAATCGCCGCGACGAAAGTCGTGGCGATTTTCTTTAATTAAAGGAAAGTGGGTCAAAAGTGATCACAGTATAGTAAGTCTTGCCTGTTTTTTTAAACATTTCCTGCTCTAAATAGGACTTAATGTATGCTTTTTGGTCGTTCATATCGTCTGGAAGGGCAATGTCAAAAATAAGATTTGTATGTGTAGTACCGCATACCATTCTGAAGTCGTGAACGGACAGACGTGTGTCAATCCCGGATAAGAGTTGCTCGATCATACAGCGGTTTTCACACAGGACGGTGTCATCTGTGCCAACGGGATCATAGTGGATCACCAAATGTACGTTGTGCTTATGAAGGCACTCCCGCTCTAAATCATCGATGATGTCGTGGCAGACCAGGGGGTCTTCTTTTTGGTCCATTTCCACATGGAGACTGGCAAAACGCTGTTCCGGTCCGTAATCGTGCACCATCAAATCATGATAGCCGAGGACCTTGGGGTTGCTTTTGACTGTCTGGATGATTAGCTTTTGAAGTTGGGGACTGGCCGCTTCACCGAGCAGGGGATTGATCGTTTCTTTGGCAAGCATAATGCCGCTGTACAGAATAAATAGCGCTACCAATAGACCGATATAGCCATCTACATGCCAGTGCAGGGTAAATTCTACGATTGCAGCCGCCAAAACAGATAAGGTAGCGATGACATCATTCCGACTATCTGAAGCGGTGGCGAAAAGCGCAGCAGAGTCAATCAGATTTGCCAATTTCCGGTTAAAAACCGTAAGCCACAATTTTATAATAACAGACAGGACAAGAACAA
>JAZNNK010000010.1:0-3124 GCA_045580205.1 Faecousia sp. | reverse complement strand
CACAGGAGGCGATCTGCTTGAAGGTTACAGGTATTATCTGCGAATATAATCCTTTTCATCTCGGGCATCGGAAGCAGCTTGACCTTATCCGCTCGACTGCCGGACCGGAGGGCGGTATAGTCTGCCTGATGAGCGGCAACTACGTCCAGCGCGGTGCTCCTGCTATCATCGATAAATCGATACGGGCAAAAGCGGCCGTTTACTGTGGTGCAGATCTTGTTTTAGAGATGCCCGTAACTGCATCACTCTCCTCAGCAGAAGGATTTGCTTCTTTTGGTGTTTCTATACTCTCCCCGTTTTGTGATGAACTTTGCTTTGGTACAGAAACTGGAAGTGCCGATTCATTGATGACCACTGCAGAAATGCTTTTGTCTGATTCCTTTTCCGTTGAACTGCGAAAAACACTTGATACAGGCCTTTCTTTTCCTGCAGCGAGGCAGGCGGCCGTTAGCGTCCTTGGAGGAAATGCAGATCTTCTCACGCACGCAAACGATATCCTCGCAATTGAATATTGCAAAGCAATGAAACAGCAAAAAAGCTCTATGAAAGCTTTTCCGATTCTGCGCAAAGGAAACTATCACGATATCCTCCCCTGTGCAGAAAATCCCTCCGCCACTGCCGTGCGGGCAATGATGCAGGAAAAGAAGAACTGGCGGCACTATGTACCCGAAGCTGCCGTCTCCTGCTTTGAGGGTGCCGCTATACACACATTTGCCGCCGGCGAACGCGCTGTTCTTGCAAAACTTCGTACGATGCGCGACGAAGATTTCCAGGCGCTGCCTTACGGCTCAGAAGGGTTATGGCGCAAACTGATGCATAATGCCCGCGAAAAGGATTCTGTTGAACAGATCTTCACAGCCACCAAATCCAAGCGCTACACCCGAACGAGGCTTGACCGGATGGTGATGTGTGCCTTCCTTGGGCTCACAAATGAGGATCTGCAAAAGCCCCCTGCATATGTACGCGTTTTGGCGCTGAACGAAAAAGGACGTGCCATCTTAAAAAAGGCACGGCAAAACGGGCAATTCCCGAACGCAGGTGAGGTACAGGACCACCCCTTCCAGACCTTGGAAAATCGATGTGGTGATTTGTACGGACTGTTTAATATCAGCGCTCCGGAGCCTGCGGGTGCAGAACGACAGCGAAGAGTATTTTATTTGCAAAATTGAATAAAATCGTCGAAGTGATGTCAGTTCTCACTTCGACGATTTTTTAATACGGTTTATTTTGCGCAACGCTTTTACGGACAAGCGCCCGCTTGAGTCTTGCCTCTGCAAGACGAATATCGGTATCGGTCGCGTCTTTTTCAGACAGCACAGATTGTGCGCGCATTTCAGACCTTTTTGCTCTTTCCACATCAATCGTTTCTGCCCACTCAAACGTTGTAGGCACAAGCGTTACATTGCCATTAACGACTGAAAGCATACCGCCAATACATGCTGCATACCGTTTCTGCCCATCTGCAACCACCGTTGCTCTTCCCATACCAAGAGGTGCGACACAATTCATATGCCCCGCAAGAACACCGATATCTCCCGTTGTCGTGCGAACAATCAGCTCCTGTGAAATTCCATCAAATGCAACCCCATCAGGCGTAACGATCTTTAAATGAAACACGGTCATTGTTTTTCACCTTTCCACTTTGCAGCGACTTCATCAATGGAGCCTGCATACAGGAAATACGACTCAGGTATCTCATCGTGTTTTCCTTCAATGATCTCACGGAAGCTTCGAACCGTTTCCTTCAGCGGTACATATTTTCCCTCATAACCGGTAAATTGCTCGGCTACATGGAACGGCTGCGAAAGGAATCTCTGCACCTTTCTTGCACGGCTTACGGTAATCTTGTCCTCCTCACTAAGCTCATCCATACCCATAATAGCAATAATATCCTGCAATTCTTTATAACGCTGCAGAATGCTTTGTACAGCGCGAGCCGTTTCGTAATGCTCCATACCGACGATCCCGGGCGAAAGGATTCTGGAAGTAGAATCGAGCGGATCTACCGCCGGATAAATACCAAGCGACGCAATGCCGCGATCCAACACCGTCGTTGCATCCAAATGCGCAAACGTTGTTGCCGGAGCAGGATCGGTCAGGTCATCAGCAGGCACATAGACTGCCTGTACAGAGGTAATAGAACCGTTTTTGGTCGAAGTAATTCGTTCCTGCAGCGCGCCCATTTCGGTCGCCAAAGTCGGCTGATATCCAACTGCCGAGGGCATACGTCCCAACAGAGCAGACACTTCCGAGCCCGCCTGCGTGAAACGGAAAATGTTATCAATAAAGAGCAGAACATCCTGATGCTTCATATCGCGGAAATATTCTGCCATTGTCAGACCAGAAAGTGCAACGCGCATACGCGCTCCGGGCGGTTCATTCATTTGACCGAAAACCATCGCAGTCTTGCTGATAACTCCGGACTCCGACATTTCGTGATAAAGATCATTTCCCTCACGGGTACGCTCTCCCACGCCCGTAAACACCGAATAACCGTTATGGGCTGTAGCAATATTATAGATCAGCTCCTGAATCAGAACCGTCTTACCAACACCTGCGCCGCCAAAAAGGCCGATCTTTCCGCCCTTAGCATACGGACAAATCAGATCGATGACCTTAATACCCGTCTCCAAAATTTCCGTAGCGGGCTGCTGGTCCTCATATGCAGGCGCGGGACGGTGGATCGGCCATCTTCCGGCAGCATTCACCGCCGCTCCATTATCAATCGGTTGTCCGAGTAAATTAAATACACGCCCCAGGCATTCATCGCCGACAGGCACTGTAATCGCCGCGCCCGTATCCACTGCACTGACACCGCGCTGCAGACCGTCGGTAGAGCTCATTGCGATACAGCGGACAATATTATCGCCGATATGCTGCGCTACCTCGGCGACAATGACATGGTCGCCGTTCGGGATCTCAATGGCATTTAAAAGCTCAGGCAATTGATCGTCCGGAAAACGAATATCCAGAACAGGTCCTACCACCTGAACTACCTTCCCCTGATTATGCGACATTGGAATCAACTCCTTGCTCACTAAGCAGACATCAAGAGCCTGCCACAATTTCTGTTATTTCCTGCGTGATCGCAGCCTGCCTTGCCCGGTTATACTGCAGACTGAGC
>JAZNNK010000009.1:0-2537 GCA_045580205.1 Faecousia sp. | reverse complement strand
TTAAGATCAGATTCCTTTTTCACGATTGTATCAACAGTATAAACATAATAAAGCTCCGGTTTCTTTCTTGCATCCAAAGATTTCTTAAGAATCCTTACAGAGATAAGATCCTGTGGACGGATACGAAGCTGTTTTGCAATTTTATCGGATGAGGCCATTGTATCAAACAGCTTTTTTCCTGCATCTTTAGGATGACTCGTCATAAACCGAATCAGAAAATCGCCGGGTATGGCAGCGATCTGTGTCAACAGATCAGAAAAGTCAATTCCTGTATCGAGATCTTTTCCATAGGAATTTACATTTTGCCCTAATAGAGTTATCTCCTTTGTGCCATGCTCGATTAGATCACGGCATTCCTGCAAAATATCCTCCGGCATGCGGCTGCGTTCACGACCGCGTACAAAGGGGACGATACAATATGTGCAGAAGTTGTTGCAGCCATACATGACAGAAACCCATGCCTTGAGCAGATTGTCGCGCTGCTGAGGGATTCCCTCGGCAATAGAACCCGGCTCGTCTTCTGTGTAAAATACGCGCTCTTTTTTTGTGAGAACACGGTGCAGGATTTCCGGGAATTGCCACAGGTGATGCGTTGAAAAAACACCATCTACATGCGGGTAGCTTTTTCGAATGCGCTCGGTAACGGTTGATTGACCTGCCATACAGCCGCATAGAAATATCTTTTGCCCGGGATGACGACGTTTTGTGTGCGTCAGCGCACCTAAATTTCCGAAAACACGTTGTTCGGCGTGTTCACGGATGGCACAGGTGTTGATGACGATGACATCGGCATGTTCAGCTGTTTGAGAGATTGCATAGCCGCTTTCACACAAATATCCCCGGATCTTTTCAGAGTCAGCCTCGTTTTGCTGACATCCGTAAGTCTCCACATAGGCGTTTGGGCGAAAATTCTGATTATGCCAATATGCTTGTATTTTTTGACAGAAGGCGAACTGATGGTCCAATGCTTCCTGAGAAATCACAGTGGTTTTGCTGCTCATAAACTAAAGTACCTCAATATATATAAACTCATAGTAAATGATATCATTTTTTTGACTTTTTTGCAAGAGGAGACGGACTGTTTTTTGTCTTATATTCATACGAACTGTCTCTTGCATTTTTAGGTTGTGCATGGTACACTTAAAATATCATGGTCCCGCTTGCGGGAGAAAGAGGAATTTATGATTTGTAAGTATTGCCAAGCAGAATTGGATGAGGGGAATATGATTTGTCCTGTCTGCGGCAAGGATAATGAATGCGCAGAAACAGAAATGACTGCACAGGAAAAAACGTGTTGTCCGAAAGAGGCGGATACAAGCAACAAGAAGGCTCAGACTATGAAGAAATCTTCGTCAAAAAAATGGAAGATCGCACTGTCTGTTGCCTGCTGTGTGATCCTGCTTTTTGCGCTGGCAGTCGTGGTATTAACGGAGCTGGGCGTAAAGTTCGGACCCCGTGAAAATGACATTTATTACAAAGACTCATATACAGTCAGCGATAAAACAGCTATTCGAAAAGCGGATAAAGTTGTTGCGAGCGTTGGAGACCGTGTCTTGACAAACGCGCAGCTTCAGCTTCTGCTCTGTATGCAGGTAGAAGATTTTTTGCAGTATAACGGCACCTATTATTTTGATATGTCAAAACCGCTGGACGAGCAGTATGTTTCGAAGGATTCTGATGTAACCTGGGAGCAGTATTTTATTGAAGCAACGCTGGAAACGTGGTATCGTTATCAGATCCTCTTTTTGCTTGCGCAGGAGCGCGATGAGGATGTGTTGGCTGATTATAGGGATGTGCTCGATAAGATTCCGCAGCAGCTTAAAGATATGGCGGATAAGAACGGCTTTGAGAGTGTTGATGAGATGATCAAAACAGATATGGGTGCCGCCTGCAAACCGGAGCACTTCTATGAATATGTTGAGCTTTCTAATACTGCGACATTGTTTTTAGATGTTGTATATGCAGAGAATATGCCATCAATGGAGGATGTTGAGAAATATTATCAGGAGCACGAAGAGGAGTTTAAGACTGCCCAGGTCGATAAGAAAAGCGGTTTTCTTGTTGATGTGCGCCACATTCTCATTCAGCTTGATGATCCGGAGGCAAAGACTGACGGATCTGTCTCTTATACAGATGCGCAGTGGCAAGAGTGCCGACAGAAGGCGGCTGATATTCTTAATCAGTGGAGAGCGGGGAAGGCGGATGAGGCTTCATTTGCAGAGCTTGCAAATAAACATTCCAAAGACGGCGGTTCTAATACAAACGGCGGTCTTTATACGCGTGTCTCCAAAGACACTATGGTCGAGGAATTTGATGCATGGATATTTGATGAGAAAAGAGAACCGGGTGATACAGGTCTTGTAAAAACAAAATTCGGATATCACATTATGTATTTCTCGGGCAGTGAAGAAAAGTGGATTACCGCTGCGCGCAGCAGCATTCTCTCTGAACTTGTAGAGGAAATGATTGAAGAGGCTCAGACACAGTGGACAATGGCAGTTGACTACAAAAATATTGCTCTGAAGTCGGAGGCCAAG
>JAZNNK010000008.1:0-12097 GCA_045580205.1 Faecousia sp. | reverse complement strand
CCTTTCCGGCGGGGAAGAGATCTGCGTGCTGGATCTTGATGACGACACCAGTTTTCTGGTGGAGCATGACGGCGGCACCAACGAGATCACTGTCAGGGACGGTAAGGTTGCCGTGACGGCGGCGGATTGCCCGGACCATTACTGCATGGATATGGGCTGGCGAAATGGCGGCGCCCCCATCGTATGCCTGCCCAATGGGCTGGTTATCGAGTTTGCGGGAGACACCGGTGTGGACGGCGCAGTGGGCTGAAAATTTTTTGTTTTTTTTGAAAAATAATGCTTGACTTTTTGAAACACATCCTATATAATCAGCCATGTGCTTAAGGGCACGGCAAAAATATGGACGATTAGCTCAGCTGGTAGAGCATGCGCTTGACGTGCGCAGGGTCAGCGGTTCGAGTCCGTTATCGTCCACCAAACGAAAACACCACCCAACTGGGTGGTGTTTTTTTGTTTGGTATTGGTCTTTAGATAACGGTCTCGAAAGCCGGCTCTTAGCAAGTGTCCGGTGGACACTTGCAACCGGCGTGGCTTTTCCACAGAAAAGCGAGTCCATAAGGCCACACCGTGCCCATCCTCCCTTTTAAGTCCACCAAAAGCCCCCCTCCAGGGTGGCTTTTTTATGTGGACGATAACGGACTCGAAAGCCGGCTCACTTTAAAATCACTGTGGTGCGGTACCCATCAGGATACTGCACCGCAGTTGTATTTTACCGATTCTTCTTTTCTGCGCGGACTGTACGCTTCATCGTACGGTAGTTTAAATAAGCATCTGTCTTTTTCAGCTTTGCATGATTGATGCCCCACAGCACCGCAAGCGGGATAAACAGTATCCATACTGCGATCGTTATAAACATAACCGTGCGAATGATCGGCGGCTGAATACGCCTTACCAATGTTTCGGGGCCAATGCCATTCATGCCGGAGGAATTTGCAAGCGCATACAGATTATGATGGCACGCCTCACGCATTGCATTGACCACGACGGGATCATTCCGGTACTGCGGAAGCTGCTGGGTGATATACCAGAGCATGGCATCGTAGGTCGTCGTGCCGGCCAGAATACCGTCGACGCCGTTACAGTAGGTGGTCAGAACATTATCGGTGATCGACATGCCCTGATTGCCCCACTCGATCCGCATAATATTTGTCATCAGCGGCTTATAAGAACCGGACCACCTTGTACCCCAGCGGGTATACGCGGTCATGACGCCGTTTGCGCCGGCCTCCTCCAAGGGCTTCTGGAAGGCCTTCAGATAAATTTCACGGGCAGTCTGCTCATTGAGCCACACAGCCTGACCAATGCGGTCCTGCTCACAGTCGTTGAGCGCAAAGTGCTTGATAACGACATTAACGCCCTTATCCTCAATTGCACGGATCTCAGCCGCGCCGATCTCGCCAGCAAGGAAGCCGTCCTCGGAATAATACTCAAAATTTCGTCCGCCATAAGGTGTGCGGTGCGTATTGCTGCCCGGTCCGTACAGACACACAACATCCGCTGCAAGGCAGTTATTGCCGATCACCTTACCGACCTCGTAGATCAGCTCCGTATTAAAGGTTCCCGCCATGACATCCTCAGAAGTAAATGCGGTCGGTTCCACATCGCCAAGACCTGCGCCGAAGAGCGCAGCAGTCAGACCCTGCGGACCGTTTTCATCCCGCGTACCGGGTGCGTGCACAGATTCTGCCGGCATTCTCCAGTGGAAGCTGTCGCCAATCATGCTGACCATCTCATCAAAGGTCAGCTGATCCAAAAGAGCCTGCCACGCAGGATCGTCATAGGAAAGACCGATCATGTCATACAGCTTCCTGCCATTGTCCGCCCCGAGCGTGGGCATCTTTACATCTGCGTGATCCTTCGGATCATACTGCAGGTCCTGCAGTGCCTGAATAAGCACTTCATTGAGTGAAAGCTGCACGATCTGTGCAGGCCATGTCCCCTGCCAGTCCGAACGGGACAGGTATTTGACCGTCTGCCCCGCCTCCTGATACAGATTCAGATCTGCGGACGATAACTGATTTTCGATCTTTGCACCGCCAAGAGAGGTCGAATACGTGGTGTCGTCAAATTCCGCCTGCGTCCAGCAGTAGCTCAAGGCCGCGTTGCCGTCTCGGTCCATGCGGCCGTCTGTATTTTCCACCGTAAAGCCCTTTGCGGCAAGTGTGTTATTGACCGCATCATGCGCATCGGTGGCGACCGTCAGATAATAATTGCCTGCATCAAGAATATACGTTCCGGCGCCGTAGGAATCATACGAGGCAAGATCCCGCTTATCCACATAAACCGTAACGCGCTGGCTCTCGCCGGGCTGCAGAATATCTGTCTTTGTAAAGCCGCACAGCGCGACCGCCGGCTTCTCCACACCGTTTTCCTTGTCATAGTCCGTATAGGGCGACTGAGAATATACCTGCACGGTCTTTTTGCCGGCAAAGCTGCCGGTGTTGGCGACCGTCAGACTGACCGCAAACCGGTCGGTCTTTTCGTCATAGACGACCTGCATGTCGCTGTACGCAAAGGTCGTGTAGCTCAGGCCGTATCCAAACGGGAAGGCAACATCATCACCGTAAGCATAGCTGCCCGCGTTTCCTGTGCCCATAACATGATCTTCATAACGCGTTTCGTAATACTTATAGCCTACATAAATACCTTCCTGGTAGATCATATAGGTGCTGGCATTTGCAGGAATAATGCCCTTTACATAGCCTTTATAGGTCGTTGGCACAAAATTCTGCATGGCCGGAGATGAATCGTTATCGTAACAATACGTATCGACCAGACTGCCGGAGGGATTCACCTTGCCTGCCAGAATATCCGCAACGGCATTTGTGCCGCTGATACCGACACCGCCAATCCACAGGCACGCATCGATGGAATAAGGATTGCCCTTGAGAAAATCGACCTGCAGCGCGTTGGAGGAGTTAATAAGCACAACGATGCTTTTTACCTTGCCCGCCGCTTTCAGGTCAGATGCAAATGCGAGCATCTGCTTCTCATTTTCATCCAGTGCAAGGTAATTATACTCCATAAACTCCAGATCGTAGCCCTCACCGCCGACACGCGAGATCGTAATGATAACCGCATCGCCATACCGGGCGATGGAATCTTTTACCTCCTGCGTATAGACGCTTACAGGCACTTCCGCGATCGATGCCTGACCGGCCAGCGCCGCACTCTCACCGCTTGCAGAATCGCGGTTATATTTTGCGCCGGCGCCGTCTTCATAAAAATCCCAAAGCACAGGGTTTACCTTCAGTCCTGCGTTCTCAAGCGCCTCCTTAAGGTCGTCAGCCTCCGAAGCATCTACGTTACCGGAGCCTGTACCGCCGTAGACGAGATTGACAGAGCTCGACGAAAGCGTGCTTACACGCGCGCCCTGCGCCAAAGGAAGTGCGCCATTATTCATCAAAAGCGCCGCGCCCTCTGCTTCGACTTGATAACAGATGCTTTCGCCGTAATCATACATCTGATCATTCGTCGCAAAGTCCATTTCAAAATACTTTGCGTTGGGATCTTCGTTGATCAGCTCCCAGAAAGAACCGCCGAAGAACGCCGCAACCGTATTGTCAAAGACCGACATGACAATATAGACCGGTGTCAGAATGAGGCTCAATAACAGTGAAATGATTGCCAGGCTCTTCCACAGGCCGATCCTGCGGCGCTTTTCGCGTTTATATACTCTCTTCAGGGACTTAAGCTCTGATTTCCTGTCCATACTTCCTCCTCGTTTGATAAGCACAGCTGTACTTGTGTGCCTATAATACAACATCATGATAACATATTTAGCTGCGCGAATCAATGCGCTGCTTTTTCTTTGGTATTATACACAATTTTCAACAAACATATTGCCATTATAAATAAGTCTTTATCTTTTACCCGTAATGGTATATAATGAATTATGAACAAACTGTAAAATAGTTTTTAATAAGACAGGATGTGTTGGTATGAAGATAGATACGCGCGCTATGCCCTACGAGGAGGTCCTGAAGCTCCCCCGCCTGCAGCACAAAAACCCGCGCAAGCCCAGCCGGCTTTTAGCGACCGTTGTTCGCATTGCGTCGATCCCTACCCTTATGAAGACAAAATTTTCCTACACAACCGAGCGCATGGAGCATATCGGCAAGCAGCCCTGCCTGATCCTGATGAACCACTCCAGCTTTACGGATATGAAGCTGGCCTTCGGCATTTTCTATCCGAAACGGCTCGGCATTGTTACCTCTGTTGACGCCATGTCAGGCATTTTAGGAAAGCTGATGCGCTTTCTCGGCTGCACGCCTACCCACAAGTATGTTACAGACATAACACTGATCCGGGACATTGAGTACATGCTCAAAAAGAATAAGACAAGCGTTCTGATGTACCCCGAGGCAGGCTATTCCTTTGACGGCCGCACAACGACCCTGCCCCGAAAAATGGGTGTACTGATGAAGCGGCTGGGTGTACCTGTCGTTACCGTCATTACGCAGGGCGCGTTTGCGCGCGATCCTCTGTACAACATGCTGCAGATCCGTAATGTAAAGGTCAGCGCGCATGTCAAGTGCATTGCCACTGCCGAGGAGGTACGCCAGAAGTCGGTCGCAGAGCTTGATGCGCTGTTAGACGAAGCATTCTCCTTTGATAACTTTGCATGGCAGCGCGATAACAAAGTGTCGATTGATGTGCCGTTCCGTGCAGACGGTCTGCACCGCATCCTCTATAAATGCCCAAACTGCGGCGCAGAGGGCCGGATGGAGGGCAAAGGTATTGCACTTACCTGCCATGCCTGCAGCAAAAAATGGGCGATGGACGAATACGGCCAGTTATCTGCCTGCGAGGGCGAAACGGAGTATCCCCATATTCCCGACTGGTACACCTGGCAGCGCCGGTGCGTCCGCGACGAGCTTGAAAGCGGTACATATTTGCTCGATACAGATGTCAAGATCGCTGTGCAGGTCAACTTAGATGGCATATGTATGATCGGATCCGGCCGCCTTGTCCACGATACAAACGGCTTCCGTCTGACAAACGACGACAGAACACTTGACTATACACAGTCAGCGGTAGCATCCCACACGCTGTATTCTGATTATTACTGGTATGAGATCGGCGATGTCATCGGCATCGGAAACAACGAATTCTCCTACTTCTGTTTCCCGAACGCTGATGTGTCTGTAACCAAGGCGCGCCTCGCCACAGAGGAGCTGTATAAAATGAAAAAAGCAAGCAGAAAGTCCGCAAAAACAGAAGCCGCCGCGCAATGATCTGCAAGAGGCAGGCACCCGAATGGGTGCCTGCCTCTTTTTCGGTCTACCGGACTGTTGTAACAGATTTTTCGAATCTGCGTCTTATAACGAGAAAATAACAGATGCCACAAAATCTGCGCATTTTACAAGCCGCTATCGCTTAAGCGATATAAACACAAGGAAATACGCGTGTTTTCCGACGCAAAATATACAAACGCAAATGTTAAAAATTGGTGTATTATACAAATATTATATTTTTTTCAAAATACTGTCGCAAACACACCTTTTTGGATGTTATAATAATAGCAAACAAAAAATCCTTTTCCGGATACTTGAAATGGGGATGATTCCGATGAAGTAATATGCAACAACCTATTGCATTCTGTTCTTAAAAAAGGAGCGGTTAATATGAAACAACCGAAAAAATACTTATCCATCATACTGGTGATTGTTATGCTCCTGTTTGGCGGTTGCGGCACGTTTTTGCCGCAGGAAGGTACGCCTGACGATACGACGATCCCCGACCCCACACCCAACAATCCTGATCCGGTTATTACTTGTCAGTATCTTCCGCAGAAGGTGGACAATCCGGAAAATCTGCCCGTGTTAAAATGGGTCTGCCTGACGGAACGCCAGTACGGCGGCGGTGTCCGGACATGGAACGAAACCGCTGCTGTGGAATTGAACCAAATGCTGTCAGACAGAAACATGCCTTTTCGCGTGCAGTTTGCTTTGTTAACGATGGATCAGTGGCTCCTTGAGTATTCGGACTGGTTTTCCAGACCGGAGGCACAAAAAGAGCTGGCAGATGCTGACCTGATTTACGGTCGGATGCGGGCGAGTGATATGCAAAAATATCTGCAGCCAATTACCGAATACATTCATAGCTCTGCAGAGATTTCCTTGGAAAATGCAGTACCCCATGCGTATAACTGGTTGGCCGCAACAGTCAGCAATGCGGTTTACGGTATTCCAACCGGTTTGAATCTGCCATGTGCCGGCGCTTGGCAGATGAAGCCTGACTTTTTAGAGAAATACGGTCTGACGGAGGAGGCTTTTTCCGGTAACTTTTGGGAAATGGACAACCTCTTTGAAGAGATTTACAAGAAGAATAATGAGACACCGTTTCTTTTTATAAGCCATGACACAATAACGGCTGTAAGCAATTCCTATACCGGTATAACAGAATCCTGGGCCCCGGGAGCGTTTAACGATATCATGGCTCCGTTTTACAATGAGATCGGTGCCTGTTTTGCGATCGACTATACATCGGATACGCCTGTAGTGGCCAATATACTCAAAACAGATATTGCGTATCAAATTCGAAACGCATTTGCCAGATATAAAACAGCCGGATATATTATTGACGAGGAATTGCTTGCAAACAATGACCCCAAGATAGATATCGAAGCCCTTAAGGAACTGTCCTATTGTACTGCTTGCAGTGATTCTACACATACGAACTCTTATGGCAATCTTATTGTGCCAAACACCAGAATGCTGTTTCAATCCACCCTTCCCGGCGGTCCAATCAGCGGCATTGCCGCCATTTCGCAGTACAAAGCGGAAGCACTTTCTTTATTAAACCTGATTGCCGAGGATGAAGAATTTCGTATGCAGCTGTTCTACGGCAAAGAAGGCAGAGATTATACAATTTCAGATGGATATTACGAAATTACAAGATATGAGGACCGTTCGTCCTATAGCTTGGACTTCCTTTCACCCCTTTCTTATTTTGCCGGGTTGACCTCCAATATAGAAACTGCAAATTTTTTAAGCCCCGGCACAGAAAACTGGTATCTCTACCCCTATGACGGAAAAACGCAGTTTGAAACATATCAAGCTTTTCTTGAAAATAGTACTTTATATTATCCTATTACTTTTAATTACTCGGGTTTTGAAAATGAACTTTCTGCAATGAAAGCGGTATGTACGAAATACTTTCTTAAATTCAGCAGGCTGACCGATGATCAGTACGATCAGATGCTTCAGGAGCTGGAGGATGCCGGAAGCGATAAAATATTAAAAGCCCTGCAGCAACAGCTGGATCAATGGTTAGCTGAAAATCCGAACTGGAAATAAACCGTCTGTCCCTTTGCAGAAAGGAGTATCAATATGAAAATTGTAAAACGGATCACTACTTGCCTGCTTGTGTTTTGCTTGCTCTGTGGACTGTCGGCCTGCAACAAGCCGACACAAACCGGATCGGACTGGATCTGGGCCTATAATCAGCGCGGCGCATTCAGCGACAAAGGGTATTACTTCGTGGAATCCGGCTTTTTGCGATTTGTGGATCTCTCCAGTGGAGTCAGTGTATGCTTGTGCTCCAAAGCAGGCTGCCTGCACGATCAGGAGCCGGACAATCGCGTAAGTGAGAGCTGCGAAGCATTTATGCCAAGCTTTTTCTCCCTGACAACTCCCACGTTTTTCTGGGGCGATAATCTGTACTATATTACGTACGATCACTACGGCCTGAAGGTATACCGCCGGGATGCTACAGGTGCGGGTCTGGAATCGCTTACTGTTTTAGGTGAACAATATATTAAGAATAAAAAGGATTTGGCGATCAGTGCCTATGCCGTCAGCAACGGATTTTTCTATTACTCCGCAGATACGAACGGGACTGTCCTCACTGAAGACGGTACTAATATCGTTCAGCGGACCGCAAGTTATATTGCACGCTTGGATTTGCAGACCGGCAAGGAAGAAATCCTGGTTGAAAATAGTGATGTCCCGATCACCCTTTGTGCCGTAAAAGGCAATGAAATGTTATTTCACACCTACGGTGTTCCCGACGTAGACTTCAATGACCCCAATTACAGAGAAGTACTGCTAAATCTACCTGCCACACTGCAGCATTGGGACGGAACATCCGGACAGACGCGCACGTTGATCGATAAAACGCGCCGGGAATTTTCGGGTGTCAGTATGGTCGATGGGGATAAAATATACTATTCCAGTGCAGCGGACACGGAATATAATGAATATGCATATGATTTGAATACCGGCACACAGACTGTTGTCTCGCACGATTCGATGCATTATATTGGAAAAGGATATGCCTTGCGTTTTGACGCAAAAAACGAGCAGTGGCATTTGTATAATCTAAACACCGGAAAAAAACTTTCCAATGCACTGAGCCGTGAAAATTTCAGGGCGCAGACGATCTCCGACGACGGCTTTGTTATGAGACGCACTGTCTCAAATGGCAACGGCGGCAGCACGAAGGTGTTAAGCTATGTTACGTATGCGTCTTTGGCAGATGGGTTGCAGGAACGGGACCTGATGGATTTTTTTGGAAAGAGTGTTTCTACAGGCTAATAAAGAAGGGAACGCGCTTATGGAGTTAAGAATTGAAAAAATCACAAAAGCCTACGGCAAGAAGGTTGCTCTGTCAGACTTCTCCGTGACCCTCACGAGCGGAATCTACGGCTTGTTAGGTCCAAACGGTGCGGGTAAGAGCACGATGATGAAAATTCTGACAGAGAACCTCTCTGCAGACGACGGAAGGATTCTTGTTGACGGTGTCCCCTCAGAGAAGATGGGATCTGATTACCGGGCGCTTTTTGGCTATATGCCCCAGCAGCAGGGCTTGTATCCTCATTTCACTGCCCGGCGTTTTCTATATTACATTGCTGCGCTGAAGGGGATGTCAAAGGCGCAGGCCTCCAGAGAAATTGAACAGGTTGCTGCTATGGTCAATATGGCCGATGTGCTGGACAAGCGGCTGGGAACTTATTCCGGCGGCATGAAGCAGAGAATCCTGATCGCGCAGGCCGTGTTGGGATCACCAAAGATTCTCATATTAGACGAGCCCACAGCAGGCCTTGACCCGAAGGAACGCATCCGCATCCGGAATCTGATCTCACAAATCTCGATGGATCGGATCGTGATTCTTGCGACCCATGTAGTATCAGACATTGAGTTTATTGCCAAGGAGATCCTGATGCTGAAAAACGGCCATCTCATTACACAGCAAAGACCTTCCGGGCTGTTAAAGCAGATGATGGGGAAAGTATTTGAAATCTGCGTAAGAGAAGACGAACTGGATACTGTGCAGGACCGGTTTCTTGTAGGAAATATCCGCAGGGATGAAGAAAACCGAATTTGGGTTCGGGTAATCTGCGATAGTAAGCCTGAGCAGTATCTCAGCAGTCCGGTAATGCCGGTATTGGAAGATGTTTATCTTTATACGTTCGAGGAGCGCGGGGCAAAGGAGGGATCTGTGTGAGGATCCTGACTGCCGAGCTTAGAAAAGTATTGACTGTGCGCTTTTTCGCAATTGTATTGCTTGCAGTGATTGCAAATTTCTTTCTGTTTCGCTACAACATATCAAACAGCTATACCTTTTACAGTCATACGTCTTATACCGCAGCACAGCAGGATATGATGGCTGTGCCGGAAGAACAGCGTCTATCCTGGCTGCAGGAAAAAGTTAAATTATTAGATGCCTGTACCCAGTGGGAAATGCAATCCGATCCGGTGATCAGCGAGGATTTGCGCAGCTATTGGGATATCTACACAAGCGGCAGCTATTTGCAGTATGCTGCGGATCTGTTCTCTGAACGCCTCCTTTTTCGGGACCTGCTGCAGGAAGTTCAGCAGGCAAAAAATCACACGCAGATCATAGAATCGATCATAAAAGAGGCAAAGCTAAAAACCTCTGTTTCCATTTTTGCCGAGCCGGACAGCTTTTCCTACCGCAATCAGCTATCTGTTATTGACCGGTTTGAAGATCTTCTGTACATAAAGCCTGTCTATGATGTGTCTGCCGGTGTGCTGCACTTCCAATCCTCTGCGGTTACAGATCTGATCGCTCTGGTCGCGATCCTCCTGTTTTGTACAGAAATAGCAATCTCAGAGCAGGAAAACGGCACATTAGCAATTTTAAAAGCGACACGAAAAGGTCGGCTGCCTTTGGCCAATGCCAAGCTGTTTTCTACGGCGGTTTTATCTTTGCTGATCGTCTTCGTTCTTTGGGGAACAAATTTAAGTTACTGTGCCGTTTCCTTCGGTTTGGGCGACCTGTCCCGTCCTGTACAGTCCTTGACCGGTTTTACAACATGCGCACTGCCGATTTCTGTTGGTCAATACCTTGCGCTGTTCTTCCTCATAAAATGGGTTCTGTACGGACTGCTTGGCGCTGTTTGCCTTACAGCAGGTACTTTTTGGCAGGAGTCCATGCCCACATGGTTAACCGTTGGTGGTTTGCTGGGTGTCGGGTACATTTTATCGCAGATAATCTCTCCAATCGCAACATGGAATATTCTAAAATTTGTCAATATCAGCAACCTGATATTCTCCACCGGATGGTTGTCGGAGTACCGGAATCTGAATATCTTTGGTTATCCGGTAGAGGTCTTTACCGCGTCATGGGTACTGATCCTTGTAAGTCTGGCGCTGACTATCATATTGCTTTATTGGTTGTTTTGTTGCAAAAATATTTCAGCTGTACGGCAGGTGCAATTCCGACTGCCCCGGTGGTTTCCTTTCCAGGGAAGAAGCACCGCACTATTTGGACATGAGCTATGGAAGCTTTTTATAGAGTGTGGTGTCATAGGTGTTTTGATCCTGTTTTTGCTGATTAATATTCAGCAGCCGCGTACCATCTCTTATAGCACGAACGAGCTGCATTACAGGAACTATATGGAACGCCTTGCAGGCCCTCTGACGGAGGAAAAACAAGAATATCTTGAATCTGAAACGTTGCGTTTTTCCAAGATCCATCAGCAGATTGCAAAATTGCGCAAAGATTATGCAACCGGAGAATTATCGGAAACAGATCTGAACATCCTGCTCCCTCCCCTGGAACGTTCTTTAATGGCAGAGCAGGTACTGCTCAGCCGGGTATATCCGCAGCTGGAAAGAATCTTACAGTTGAAGGAGGAAGGAAAAGAAGCGCAGTTCGTCTACGAACCGGGTTACAACTACCTGTTCGGGCTCAATTCCCGGCATAGTAAGTCCGGTGCGGCTGCATTAGTGGTGGTATGCATTATTTTGTGCTTTTCCAACGTTTTTCCGATCGAGACCAGCTCCGGCATGCTGCCGATCCTCAACGTCAGCAAGAAAGGTCGCGGCGCATCCGCTGGATGTAAGCTTTCGATCTGCATATGCATTACTGTCATTATTTTCTTCATCGCGCAGATCCCGGATTACCGGTATGTATTTGTAAATTACGGTTTTCCCGATTTGAATGCGCCCCTTTGCAGTATTAACGCATTCTCAGGTTGGAACGACACCATTTCCATCTTGGAAGGAATCATCATCTTTGAAGCACTGCGGCTTGCAACATCCATATGCGTGTCAACAATTATACTGCTGATCGGGATTTACACAAAAAATCAACTGATTACACTATCTATTTCAACCGGTATCCTGCTTCTGCCTGTTTTGCTGAATTTACTGAATATTCATTTTTTGGATAAAGTCAGCTTTCTTATGCCTCTGACAGGATCCGTTCTTCTGTCCGCCCACAATCCCCTGTTAACAGGCATCGTGTACTTTGGCACAACCGTTTTGTCAGGTGTAGTTTCCTGTATACTAATTATCTACAAGGCAAATTGCGGTTGCCAAAAGGCGTATCATAGAACATAGCATATTTGGCTGTGGTTAGAGAAGTATTTAGGCGGGCAATTATAATTGCCGCAATCATTAGGGCTTTTGCCTGTATATTTAGAATCTCTCAATTGATAATTATCCGATAAATTTTTTAAAAACGGACTGTTGTATGAAATCGTTCGAATCTCCGGCACAAAATATAAAAAAGCAGATACCCGAATGGGTATCTGCTTTTTTGGTGACCCGCCGGAGATTCGTTTGCATTTTTGCCACAGGCAAAAATTAAGGTTTTGCCGGGGCCCTAACCCGGCAAGCAACAG
>JAZNNK010000007.1:0-8131 GCA_045580205.1 Faecousia sp. | reverse complement strand
AAAAAGAAAATGCATGTTATTGAGGCAGAACGCAAGGTTTTTGTTTACGGTGATAAGAGTCAGAATATAGTCGGCGCGATCGCAAACGGCGTGCCGGAGGCAGTTGCACAGTCAATTTACGATGAAATCGTCGACTTTGCCAATTATGCCTTTAATAAAGCACACGCGGTTTGTTACGCTGTTGTATCGTATCAGACAGCCTATTTGAAGTGCCACTATCCCAAGCAGTACATGGCAGCACTGATGACCTCGGTTCTGAATGCGCCGGAAAAAATATCGGGTTATATTAACGAATGTAAGGATTTGCATATTCCCGTATTGCCGCCTGATATCAACCATTCTGACGATCACTTTGCGGTGGAAGGTGATTCAATTCGATTTGGTTTAAGTGCGGTAAAAAACATTGGTCGCGGATTGATACGAAATCTGGTTGCGGTAAGAAATGAGGGTGGATCTTTCCGCTCTTTAGAGGATTTTATTGAGCGCATGGGAGACAGTGATCTGAATAAACGCGCTGTGGAAAATCTCATCAAATGCGGTGCGATGGATTGTTTTGGACATCATCGCAGTGAGCTTTTGGCGGTTTTTTGCAATATGATGGATAGCATTTCATCATCACGAAAGCGCAATCTTGACGGACAGATCGGTATGTTCTCTATGTTCCAGGAGGAAGAAAACACACTTAAGATCGTGATTCCTTCACTGCCGGAGCGCAGCAAGGCGGAACTGATGCTTATGGAAAAAGAGACGACTGGCATCTATTTATCCGGGCATCCGATGGATGATTATCGTCATTTGCTCCGCAATACAAATGTAATTCCTATCATTCGGCTTATGGAAGAAGATAGCCATTATAAAGATGAGCAGACAGTCAGCATTGCCGGAGTGGTTCAGTCTGTAAAGATGAAAACAACACGCAATAACTCTATGATGGCGTATGTTACATTAGAGGATGACACATCTGCTGTTGAGATGCTTGCATTTTCCAATGTTTTGAGTCAGTATGGCGGGTATCTAAGAGAGAATGAGCCGGTCGTTATCGTCGGAAGACTCTCTCTGCGTGATGATAAGGAACCGCAGATCATTATCAATCGTGCAAGACCAATGTCTGATTTTGAAGGAGTACCTGCCGCCGAAGCAGAGCAAAAGATGTCAGATCAGGCGAAAACACTTTACTTGCGGCTTTCTTCTGAAGCTGATCCGCATTTTGAAATGATCAGGCAGATCCTGCAAAGGTACCCCGGTGGGGAAAGCGCAGTTGTATATTTTGCTGACACGAAGAAACGAAGAGGCACGCAGTGCAGTATTGAAAAGCATCTTATCAAACAATTGCAAGATCTTATTGGACATGAAAATGTTGTGGTGAAATAGCTTTTCTTTTATAGCCAATTATGATATAATAAGCGCAAGAGGACAGACGATTCAATATTCCTGCACAACAGGGAAAATATAAGGAGATATTCCATGAAAAAGGTTTTGATATTGGAGGATGAAGTTAATATTCGCAGCTTTGTCGTCATTAATTTGCGTCGCGCCGGATATGATGCCGTTGAAGCATCAACAGGACAGGAGGCGCTGGATGTTCTGCGCGATAATCCCGATATCGGCGTTGCAATTCTGGATATCATGCTGCCGGATATTGATGGATTTGAGGTATGTCGGCGAATCCGTGCGACAAGCAAACAGATTGGAATCATTATGCTGACAGCGCGTACGCAGGAAATGGACAAGGTTACAGGCCTTATGACGGGTGCGGATGATTATGTTACAAAACCTTTTTCTCCAGCTGAGCTGACAGCGCGCATTGATGCACTTTACCGTCGTATTGGCGGCGATGTGGAGGCGGATACGCAGTTGCTCATGCAAGGTCCTTTTGTGATGAATACCCGTAATCATACATTGGAAAAGGCCGGAAACCGTATTCGTTTGACACAGGTTGAATATTCTATTCTTAAATTTTTTATGCAAAATGCCGGCCGTGCGCTTTCCCGCGAGGAGATTCTTTCTGCCGTGTGGGGACGTGATTACGAGGGTGAATTAAAAATTGTAGATGTAAACATCCGTCGTTTGAGAATTAAAATTGAGGACGATACGGCAAATCCTACTTACATAACGACAGTGTGGGGATATGGTTATAAATGGGGCGTTTAAAATCCAAGGATAAGGTTTCCAAGAGCAGGATCAGAGGCTTGCGCAGACGGTGGTTTTTTAATACTGCGATCATCCTTTCTGCGCTGGGATTGGTTTGCGTGTTGGCTGTTACGGCAGTTTTTACTGCATCTTACTATTCTTCAATCGAATCGGATATGCGTTTTCGCGCAAAAACGACGACAGAATTCTTCTCGGAATATATGGATCAGGACTATGATGATTATTATCAGTCATGTATTACATATACGCAGTCGTTTAGGGATAAGAATGTATCAGAGATCCAGTTTGTTGATACGCAGGGTAAGGTCATTGCATCATCATACAGTCAGTGGAATGGTTATATATCGGTTGCAACGGATATAAGCGATGCAATCAGCAGCCGCGCGATCACAAGCTTTATCGGAAAGGATGATCGGACGGGTGAACGTATCGTGGCTGTGTCCGGTCCTGTAATATACACTAACGGTGAAGTGATCGGTGTTCTGCGGTATATTACTCCTACGCGTATTGTTGACAGGCAGATCGTTTGTGTTGCATTGATCTCTCTTTGCACGTTGATTCTTGTTGTTGCGATCGTTCTTGTGTGTAATAATGTTTATATCCGCTCAATTCTTGTTCCGCTTGCTGAGATCATTGATAAGGCGAAAATTATTGCAGACGGAAGCTATGGGACACAGATTCAGACAAAGTTTGATGATGAGATTGGAGAGCTTGCTGATACGATTAACGAGATGTCCTTAAAAATCAGCCAAAATGAAAAATTGCAGACAGAATTTATTTCTTCTTTGTCTCATGAGCTTCGCACACCTTTGACGGCAATAACGGGCTGGAGCGAAACACTGCTAAACAGTGAGGAGCTTAACAGAGATACTCGACGGGGCATTAAGATTATTCTTGGAGAGACAAGAAGACTTACGGAGATGGTTGTTGATCTGCTGGACTTTACGCGTATTCAGGACGGTCGAATGACACTCAATATTGAACCGGCAGATATTCGTTCTGAATTTGAAGATACGGTATATATGTACGGGAGCAGATTGGCGCAGGACGGTATTTCCCTTGAGTATATTGAAAGTGATGACGATTTTCCGGAGGTCTCCTGCGATCCGAAACGAATGCGTCAGGTTTTCTTGAATATTCTCGATAATGCTGCTAAGCATGGAAGAGAAGGAATGAAAATTGATGCGTCGATCAGATGTACAGATGATACAGTTATTGTCCAAATCAGAGATTATGGTTCAGGCATTCCGGAAGATGAGCTGCCGCTTGTTAAGAAGAAATTTTATAAAGGAAGTTCAAAAGCAAGAGGGTCAGGTATTGGATTGTCAGTATCGGATGAGATTGTGCAAATGCATGGTGGAACATTGACCCTCGAAAATGCTGATGGTGGAGGAACACTTGTTACAGTGCGACTTCCGGCATTTCGATAAGAGAGGAGTATTATGGCTATTTCGTCAAACCAAAAAGATCGCGTTCCGTTTAGGACGATGATCGGTGGACAGGCATTGATCGAAGGGATCATGATGCGTGGTCCACAAAAGGATGCTGTCGTTGTACGTAAAGTAGACGGCGTTCACGTGGAAGTAACTCCACGAAAAATTGCATCTGAAAAATCGATGCTGAAATGGCCGTTTATTCGCGGAGCAGTTAACTTTTTGGATTCGCAGATTACGGGTGTTAAAGCACTGATGCGTTCTGCGGATCTGACAGAGGACGCAGAACAGACGGAACCTTCAAAGCTGGATATATGGTTAGAAAAAAAGCTCGGCGATACTCGCTTTCAGCAGCTTGTTGTGGGCACAGCGGTTTTTCTTGGAATGGCGCTGTCCATCTTGCTTTTCTTCTTGTTGCCGATGCTGATCGGATCGTTTTTCAGTCAATGGATTCGCAGTAATTTGCTGCTGAATTTGTTGGAAGGCGTAGTTCGGATCGCTGTGTTTGTCTGTTATATACTCGCTGTTTCTCGTATGAGTGAGATGAAACGGGTGTTTGCGTATCATGGGGCGGAGCATAAGACAATTCGATGCTACGAGGCAGGTTTACCGTTGACAGTCGATAATGTCCGCATACAAACGAGATTGCACCCCAGATGCGGTACAAGCTTTTTGCTTGTTGTTATGATTTTGTCGATCCTGGTTTTTTCGGTTGCTTCGTCATTTTTGCTTGCAGCTGTACCTGATCTTGCGGCGATGCATGACAGTTTGTTGTACCGTGTGATTATGATCGCGTTTAAATTGCTACTTTTACCTGTTGTTGTCTCCATCAGCTATGAGATCAATCGACTCATCGGGAGACATGATAACTGGCTTACCCGCATCTTGACTGCACCCGGTATGTGGTTTCAAAAGTTTACAACAAGGGAACCGGATGACGAGATGCTCGAGGTTGGCATAGCTTCTCTTGAGGCAGTGTTGCCGACAGAGGAGGGTACAGACTGTTGGTAAAAACATACGGACAGCTTTATTTAGAAGCACGCAAATCGCTTTTGTCTTGTGAAGATTCTCAGGCCGCTGCGTTTTTAGCGAGAAATCTTCTGGCACACGTTTCCGGTAAAACACAGGAGGCTGTTATTGCAGATAGCCAAATGTATGCTTCACAACAGATATGTACAGAAATGGAAGAGGCAGTCAGACGCATCCTGTCCGGTGAACCTTTGGCGTATGTGCTTGGTCAGTGGGACTTTTATGGAATGAATCTTTACGTTGACCATCATGTGCTGATACCAAGAGATGATACTTGCGCCGTTACAGAGCTTGCGCTTTCTGTTGTTTCAGAGGCTGATCAGCCACTGCGTATTTTAGATCTTTGCACCGGATCAGGATGTATTGGTCTTGCAATTGCAAGCAGAGCCAAAAATTCCCGCGTTACCCTTGCGGATTTATCCGATGAGGCGCTTCGTATAGCAAAAAGAAACACATCCGCGTTGAAGCTTAACGGACGTGTATCATGCATAAGGGTCGATGCAATGGAAAAATCGGCGGAATTTCTTGGCGATTTTCATATAATCGTTTCAAATCCGCCATATATTACATTGCAACAAATGCAGGAGCTGCCTGATAGTGTTAAGGATTTTGAACCGCATATGGCGCTGTATGGTGGAGCGGACGGACTTGATTTTTATCGCGCAATCATTGAGAATTTTAAGGAAGCATTGAAGCCGGATGGTTATATGTGCTTTGAATTTGGTATGGGTCAGGGAGATGATGTGTGTCAGATCCTTGAATCAAACGGATTAACAATCCTGAAGCGGACCAAGGATTATAATAATATAGAAAGGGCAGTACTTGCGCAGTATTGCAGGAAGGAAAGATAGATATGGCTACAAAGAAGACAGTTTATGATGCACCCACTCCGGCAACCGACAAAAAGAAGGCGCTGCAGACCGCACTCCTTCAGCTTGAAAAGAGTTTTGGTAAAGGCGCAGTTATGCGTTTAGGAGACCGTCCTGAGATGAATGTTGAGGCAATTCCAACCGGTTCGCTGGCACTTGATGCAGCGCTTGGAATCGGTGGTGTGCCAAAGGGAAGAATTATTGAGATCTATGGTCCTGAATCTTCCGGTAAAACGACGCTTGCCCTTCATGTCCTTGCCGAGGCACAAAAAATGGGCGGAGAGGTTGCGTTCGTGGACGCTGAGCATGCATTGGATCCTGTGTATGCAGCTGCACTGGGTGTAGATACAGATAATATGTTGGTCTCACAGCCTGATACAGGCGAGCAGGCCTTGGAGATCACAGATGCCCTTGTTCGTTCCGGTGCGGTCGATGCTGTTGTGGTTGACTCTGTTGCAGCCCTTGTTCCTAAGCAGGAGATCGAGGGGGAGATGGGTGATACATTTGTCGGCCTACAGGCAAGACTGATGTCTCAGGCGCTTCGTAAGCTTGCAGGAACGATTGCAAAGACGAATTGTGTTGTTATTTTTATTAATCAGCTTCGAATGAAGATCGGTGTTATGTACGGAAATCCTGAAACGACGACCGGCGGAAATGCGCTGAAGTTTTATTCTTCTGTCCGACTGGATGTGCGACGGGTAGAATCTATTAAAGAAGGCGGAAACGTCATCGGCAATAAGACACGCGTCAAAGTTGTTAAGAATAAGGTTGCTCCTCCGTTCCGGGAAGCGTATTTTGATATTATGTACGGTCAGGGAATTAGTAAATGGGGTGAGCTTGTCGATCTGGCAGTCCAAATGGATATTATTCAGAAGAGCGGAAGCTGGTTCTCAATGGGTGATGAACGTATTGGACAGGGTAAAGACAGTGTGAAGATGTTCTTGCAGGAAAATGCTGTTATTGCAGAGCAGGTTGAAGCACAGGTCAGAGAAAACCTTTGGAAGCTTCAGGGCGGTAACAACAGAATGATTGCCAAGGCTGCAGAAAATCCAATAACAGTCGTTGCCGACGATTTTGATGATGAAGATTGATCGTCTGTCCTCCCGACCGGATAGGGTCGGGAGGTATCCAGTGTATTTTTCGGATGGAACTGTACTGCGTTTGTACCGACAAACGATTGAGGATTTTGCGCTTTGTACAGACCTTGAGATCAGTGATGAGCAGATGCACTCGTTGTGTAAGGCAAACGATGAGATGTCCGCGAGGATGAGAGCTGTACGGATTGTTTCCGCATCGACTGTATCGGAGAAAGATCTTGCATACAGGCTGATTCAAAAAGGGGAAAAGCCGGAAGAAGCCAAGGCGGCAGTTGAATGGATGAAAGAACTCGGTCTTATGGATGACAGGAGGACAGCGGAACAAATTGTCCAGCGGTGCATTCATAAAGGATATGGGATTTCCAGAGCCAGGCAGGCGTTATATGAAAAACGTATTCCAAAGGAGTGCTGGCAGGAGGTTTTGAAGGATTATCCGGATATGTCGGAATCCATCCTAATATTTCTGCAAGATCGTCTTGGAAGAACCTGGGATGAGCGCGATCTGCGCAGGGCAATCGATGCGCTTATGCGGCGGGGACACAGTTATTCTGAGATTCAACATGTCATGAGGCAATACTCGCTTAGCGTTGCGTTATCTGCGGAGGATTAAAATGGCAAATATTGGTTTTATATCGCTGGGCTGTGCAAAGAATCAAGTGGATTGTGAACGCATGATGTATCGTGTCAGCCAGGCCGGTCATACAGTTTGCGCCGGTGTAATAGGTGCAGATGTTGTTGTAATTAATACGTGCGGATTTATTGATTCAGCAAAGTCTGAGGCAATCGAGCATATTTTACAAATGGGAAAGCTAAAGCAACAGGGTGATATTGGGAAAATCCTTGTTACCGGATGTCTTTCTCAACGTTACCAGGGAGAGATCCTTGAGCAGATGCCTGAGGTTGACGGAGTAATCGGAACAGGAAATTATACACAGGTCGTTCCTGCAATTGAAAAACTGTTGCAAAATGAGACGGTGTTTTGGTTTGATTCGATTGATCAACCGGAGGAGGAGACAGGCCGTATTCTGACCACTCCGGAGCATTATGCGTATATAAAGATTGCTGAAGGCTGTGATAACCGCTGCAGCTACTGTATTATTCCGTATCTTCGTGGTAAATACCGCAGTCGTACGATAGACGATATCCTGTACGAGGCAAGGCTTCTTGCTGAAAGCGGTGTGAAGGAGCTCATTGTCGTTGCACAGGATACAAGTCGATACGGAACGGATCTTGAAGAGAAAAAACGACTACTGCCAACTCTTTTACGTGAGCTTTGTAAAATAGAGGGCATTAGTTGGGTGCGGGTTCATTATGTATATCCGGATGAGATTGATGATGACTTGATTGATGTGATTGCATCAGAGCCCAAAATAGTCAAATATCTGGATATACCGATTCAACATTGTAATGATAAGATTCTCAAGCTGATGAATCGCAGAGGCGACAGGAGCTTCTTAGAAGCGCTGTTTGCAAAGCTTCGCATAAGAATTCCCGGGCTCGTTATACGCACAAGTGTTATTACAGGACTGCCCGGCGAGGGTGAAGAAGAATT
>JAZNNK010000006.1:0-16994 GCA_045580205.1 Faecousia sp. | reverse complement strand
CCCGGAACAGGCGATGTGCCATTGACGGTTTTCCAGAGTCTCCCGGTCGACGGGGTTGTCATTGTAACAAGCCCGCAGGATTTAGTCTCAATGATTGTTGCAAAAGCAGTGAAGATGGCGAACATGATGCATATTCCTGTTTTAGGCTTTGTAGAAAATTATAGTTATTTAGAATGTCCTGATTGCGGAAAACGGATCTATGTTTTTGGTGAAAGCCGGCTGGACGAAGTTGCAGGTGCTTTTGGACTGCCTGTATTAACAAGATTGCCAATTGATCCAAAGATCGCACAGTTGTATGATTCAGGAATGATGGAATCTGCCGATACACAGATTGTAAGTGATGTTATTCATGCCATAGATAATGCACAATGAAAAAGTGGGCTGTTGCAATGCAACAGCCCGGTTTTTTAGTCATTTGTATAATTGTCAAAATAGCCCTGGATATATACGATCGGGGTTCCCTTATCACCCGAACCGGAGGTCAGGTCGCACAGAGAACCAATCAGATCCGTTAAGCGACGAGGGGTCGTTCCCTGGGCGGCCATATTGCCAACAAGGCTCGAACCGTCTTTGCTTTGAATCTTTTCTTTGATCGCGTTGCGCAGCGCTTCGCCGGACAGATCAGCGAAATCATTGTCAGCAAGATACTTGAGCTTCAGTTCGTTCGGTGTACCCTCTAAACCGGCAGTATATGCAGGGGATACGACAGGGTCGGCAAGCTCCCAGATCTTTCCAACGGGATCTTTAAAAGCACCATCGCCATACACCATGACTTCAATATTCTTTCCTGTCAGCTCAAGCAGACGGGATTGAATGCTCATAACAAGCGGCTGACAATCTCTTGGGAACAGTTTAATTGTATTCTCAGTTGCTTTGTTGGATCCAAGCAGTCCGTAGGTAGGATTATAACCACTGCCGTTCACAGGAGCAGTCATGATCTCGTCCAGTCCATATACACGCTCAGCCCCGGCATTTTTTAAAAGGCGTTTGGTACGCACGCGGGTGTGAATATCACAGTGAAGGACGTTTTTGGTATAAGAAAGAATTGCACGCGGATCGTTTGCAAATACGATTTGCGCCTCTGCACCGCATTCACGGATCAGGTTGCTGTAATACTCAACATAGTCCACACCGGTAAAAGGATGCTTCAGATAGCCGAACAGACTACGATAACGCTCTTCGGAAAGTACATCTTTATACGGATCAACACCATGCTTGTCCATAAGATCCCAGTCGATCAGATGGTTGCCAACTTCGTCGGAAGGATAGCTGAGCATAAGGATAACTTTTTTGCATCCTTTTGCAATACCGCGCAGACAAATTGCAAAACGGTTGCGGCTTAAAATAGGGAAGATGACGCCAAGCGTTTCACCGCCAAATTTATTTTTTACATCGGCGGCAATGTCATCAATGCTGGCATAGTTTCCCTGCGCTCTTGCAACAATAGCTTCCGTCATTGCCACAATATCATGGTCGCGGGGAGCAAGTCCGTCATACTTCATTGCGTCTAAAACAGAATCGGTAACGATCTGTGTTAAATCATCACCTTGCCGAATTATAGGCGCCCGGATTCCCATAGACACCGTTCCGAACATTCGACTCATTAAGAACACATCCAATCTGATAAAATTGCGTATAGTGTCAAAAACACTTTCTAATTATAATACATGTTTCTTCATTTGTAAAATAAAAAATAATGAAAAAAAGAAAAAATATAACTATTTTTATTATGTGCAGAGGTCAAACATAAAATTTTGTTATTTTTATTCAAAAGATTTTACCAACGACATACCATACGATAATGAGTACTGCGATAAATGGAATATATGCGACCAGCGCAGTATCGTTGATAGAAATGACAGTGCAATCAACATAATTGAGCAGACAAACGATTCCAGATAAGATCGTTGTGGTAAGAACTGCCTTTGTAATTTGCTTTCCGATAATTGTTGCAAAGAAAAACGTGTACAGACCGCCTATCACAGGGTTGACAGTGGTTAGAAGTGCGCCTACTACGACCTTTAGCGCGCCGGTTAACAGCAAAACGATCAGTATAGCCAGCAGTATTACAGGCGCATATGTCAGTAAATCACTCGGTAAATACACTTTTATAAGTTCTGATGCGACAACATGCAAAAATAACGCAGCTATAACAGTAATACAACGAAAGAATACCCAGGTAAATATATTTTTGCCCCTTGGAAGCCAGCCGTCAGTTATATTTACAAGAAAAGATAAAATGATCATGCTTAATAATTCAGCGCATATAACAGTATAGTCTGCACCTTCAAACGAGATAATATGCAGTTGATCTCCTGTAATGCTGACAAAAGGAAGGGGAGCCGTAAATGCGGCAAATTGCGCGCCAATACTTTGCAGAATAACAGTGGCGGCGTAGATAAACAGTATGGCAATGGCAGAAGAAGATGCATTATTCAGTGCAGAACGCTTTCCGAATATAAATCTTCCAAAAACACTCACAAGGAATGTGACGAGCAATAAGATCAGAGCGGTTTTTATGAGCGATTCATAGTCAAGGTCAACAGAACGAATATAGTGAATAATTGCTTCCATATATACCTCCGGAAATAAAAACAGCCACCGTAAACCGGCGGCTGTTCTTTGTGTATAAGGTAAGCAGAATTACTTCAGCTCTGCCTCTGCGCCAGCTTCCTTCAGCTCGGCAACCATCTTCTCGGCATCTTCCTTGGAGACAGCTTCCTTCAGAGTCTTGGGACAGTTGTCAACCAGGTCCTTAGCATCCTTCAGACCCAGACCGGTAATGGTACGAACGACCTTAATGACGTTCAGCTTGGATGCGCCGGCGTCCTTCAGGATGACGTCAAACTCGGTCTTCTCCTCAGCAGCTTCAGCAGCGCCGCTGGAAACAGGTGCAGCAACAGCAGCAGCTGCAGCAGAAACACCAAAAACTTCTTCCAAAGTGTGTACCAGTTCGGACAGCTCCAGAACGGTCAGACCCTTTACTTCCTCAACGAGAGCAGTGACTTTTTCACTAGCCATTGTAAAATCCTCCTAAAAATTTAGTAATTTTGTTTGTAGTTGATTTTGACGAATTATGCTTCTGCAGTATCGGCTGCAGGTGCATCGCCTTCCTTCTGCTGACGAACCTGGTCAAGCACAAAAGCAAGGCTGGAGATAGGTGCCAAGAAGGTACCAAGAACGGATGCGACCAGAGCATTCTTGCTGGGCAGTTCACCGAAGCTGTTGAGCTGATCTGCAGTCAGAACAGAACCTTCAACGATGCCGCCTTTAATGGTCAGGGGGAGCTTGTTCTTCTTAGCAAACTCGCATACGATACGAGCAGGAGCGATCGGGTCTCCGGTCGTGCAGGCCATAGCAGTCGTACCGTTGAGGACCTCTGTGAAATCGTAACCGTTTTCCTTAGCTGCAAAGCGAGTCAGTGTATTCTTAACAACAGAATAATCGACGTCAGCCTCGCGGAACTGCTTACGAAGTTCGCTGTCTTGAGCGACAGTGATTCCCTTGTAATCAACAAAAACGACGGAAGTAGCCTCTTTGATCTTGCCGGACAATGCCTCGACCAATGCCTTCTTGCTTTCAAGAACCTTTGCGTTGGGCATTATTTTCACCTCCGAAAATAAAAAAGTCTTCCTGCCAACAGACAGAAAGACACGCAGAAATCTTATCAGCGCACCTCGGCAGGACTTATGCTTTCGCACCTGCTGTCTTTGGCAACTTAAATATAATAGCAAAAACCCCTTGTGTTGTCAAGGGGTTTTTGAAGAAAAATATGATTTTTATGCGTATCTGGAAGTATTTACCTTAACGCCAGGGCCCATTGTGGAAACAACGGTGCACGATCTGATATACTGACCCTTTGCAGCCGAGGGCTTAGCCTTAACAACGGCCTTGATCAGGGTGTCCATGTTCTCAGTCAGCTTTTCGGTGCCGAAGGAAACCTTGCCAATGGGGCAGTGGATGATATTCGTCTTATCCAGGCGGTATTCAACCTTACCTGCCTTGATCTCCTGAACAGCACCGCCAACGTTGGGGGTAACGGTACCAGCTTTGGGGGAAGGCATTAGACCCTTCGGTCCAAGAACCTTACCTAAGCGGCCTACCAAACCCATCATGTCGGGGGAAGCAACAACAACATCGAACTCAAACCAGTTTTCCTTGGTGATCTTATCGACGAGCTCCATGCCGCCTACATAATCAGCGCCTGCTGCCTGAGCCTCTTCAACCTTTGCGTCCTTGGCAAATACCAGAACACGACGGGTCTTGCCGGTGCCGTTGGGCAGAACAACTGCGCCACGAACCTGCTGGTCAGCATGACGGGAGTCAACACCTAACTTGATGTGCAGTTCAACAGTCTCGTCAAACTTTGCGGAAGCACCCTTAACGACAAGGTCCAATGCTTCGCTGGGATCATATTGTACAGAGCGGTCAATCAGTTTTGCGCTCTCCTTATACTTTTTGCCTCTAAACACTTATTATATCCTCCTTAAAGTGGTGATGCGGAATAATCCTCCCACATTTCCGGGACAGTTTTCCCGTTTAGCAAATATCTGAATTAGTCAACGACGGTAACGCCCATAGAGCGGCATGTACCGGCAACCTGGCGCTCAGCGGCTTCCAGGGAATTAACGTTCAAGTCAGGCAGCTTAGTCTTTGCAATCTCAGTGATCTGAGCGCGTGTAATCTGACCAACCTTATTTTTGTTGGGAACGCCCGAACCCTTGTCTAAACCAATCGCCTTCATGACGAGCAGCGGGGTCGGAGGGGTCTTGGTGATGAAGGTAAAGCTGCGGTCTGCATAAACAGTAATAACGACCGGAATCTTGTAGCCCTCCATAGATTGCGTGCGGGCATTGAATTCCTTAATAAATGCAGCAATGTTGACACCATGCTGACCAAGAGCAGGTCCAACAGGGGGGGATGCGGTAGCCTTTGCGGCGTTAATTTGCAGTTTGATAATGCCAGTAACTTTCTGTGCCATAATAAGCACCTCCTGAATAAAATGTGGTATGATGCGCTTTGCGCATTTCTTTCGGGGCTCAAACCCCTCCCACGTTACGGTCGATATTCGATCCGATGCGTTTATTGGGAAATTACTTCGACCTGATCAAGTTCAAACTCGACAGGTGTCTCACGGCCAAACATGGAAACAATCACGCTGACCGAATTATTGTCGATATCAATAGATTCGACAGTACCGACAAAGGAAGACAGCGGACCGTCAAGGATGCGTACAGAATCACCAACAGCATAATTGATGACGATTTCACGCTTCTCAACGCCCATATCGTATACTTCATCATCGGTGAGGGGGATAGGGTCGCTACCGGTTGTGCCGACAAAGCCGGCAACACCGCGAACGCTCCTGATCACATGCCATGTGTCATCACTGTAAATCATTTTTACAAATACATAGCCGGGATACAGCTTGCGGTCATATGTCTTGCTTACACCGGAATCAGTGATCTCGGTAACGGTCTCCATTGGAATGGAAATCGCTTGAATTTGATCCTGCAGCTGACGGCTTTGAATTGTTTTTTCAATGGTAGCTTTTACAGTGTTTTCATATCCGGAATAGGTATGAACAACATACCACTTTGCAGCTTCTGCCATAACACATTACCTTCTTAGTGGAAGAGATTGATGATAGCATCAATTCCAACCTGAGCAACAAAGTCGAACAGCCAGATAAAGACACCAACAATAAGGACACAGGCGGCGACGACCAGAGTGTTCTTCAGTACCTGCTGAGGGGTGGGCCAAACAACTTTCTTGAGCTCACTGCGAAGCTCGCGGAAGTATCTGCGGATACCGCCCCAGGTTCTTTTGAACCAGTTTTCCTTTTTGACATCAGCCATTGTGGGGCCTCCTTACTTCGTCTCGTTGTGGACGGTGTGTTTTCTGCAGAATCTGCAGTACTTTTTCATTTCGAGACGGTCGGGGTCGTTCTTCTTGTTTTTCATAGAATTGTAGTTTCTCTGCTTGCACTCAGAACATCTCAAAGTGACTTTAACGCGCATAACGGCACCTCCTTAAATTTGCCTCCCTGTATCACTCCGGCTATAAAAAATTTAGTTAGCGGCCAACTACATTACCGCCCGAAGCTGAAAAAAGGCGCACTAAAACAGCCCTTTTTCACAGGTAAGAACCATTCTATCACAAGGAAATTGTGAAGTCAACAAAATTTTTCTTTATTATTTTGAAAATATATTTTATAATAGGTGCAGTTAATGAAAAAGAGGAGATTGTATCTATGAGGGTCATGAGCGTTGATTATGGAGATGCGCGTACAGGCATTGCTATTTCAGATCTGATGTGTAGTATCGTAGGCAGTACGACAGTCATTCACAGCCGAAATGCAGAAAAGACCGTTTTTGATATTTGTCATCTTGCTAAAGAAAATGGAGTCAGCCAGATCGTGGTAGGACTTCCACGCAATATGGATGGCAGCGAAGGACCGAGAGCGGAGCTGTGCAGAGCCTTTGCGGCAGAGCTTGAAAAGAAGTCGGGATTAGAAGTGAGACTGTGGGATGAACGCAGGACCACCGTAGAGGCACACAGAATTCTGTCTGACCATAATTATCATGGTAAGAAAAGAAAGAATACAGTAGACGCGGTTGCGGCTGCGTTGATATTGGAGGGTTATCTTGCTTTCCTGGGGCGGTAAAACAGTTCACGAATACCGGTAATCAGCAGAAGGATTCCAAATAATGTCTTTAACATTTGCAAGTCAATTTGTTTACTTATAAATGAGAAGAAAGCAGATGTTGCACAACCGCCGATTACGGCAGGTAGTATCTGTTTTACATTTAAAGCGCCCTGCTTCCAACGGAAAACGGATGCAATGATTGCGGAAGGCAGAAAAAATAGAAGATTTATGATCCTTGCGGCAGGATGCTCCATGTTGATCACAAGCGTCAGCCAGAGGATGAAGAGACTTCCGCCTCCTACGCCGATACCGGCAAGAAAGCCTAAAACAGCACCAACAAATAAAATAACAGGTGTCGATTCTAACATAAATACCGTATACCTCCCCAAAGGATCAGGATGCCCAACAACCGGTGCAGCCATATTGTCGGGATCTTCTTTCCGAAAAAGCCGGCTGTGATGCCGCCGACAGAACTGCCAACTAAATATAAAACAGTCTGGCGCCAGGGTATAATTGTTGGATCAAAAGTGATTGATAAGGATACCAGGCAGACAGGTAGAATAATCGATACGGAAGTCGGAAATATTTCTTCATCATCAAGATCGGTCATAAGTGTCAGCAAGGGAACAAGTATCATCCCGCCGCCTGCGCCAAACAGTCCGTTTATTGCACCGGCACTTATTCCTGCAACAGTCAGACCAAGCATTTTTTTGTTTTTCAAATAAACACCCCCTGTGGAAATTTTCTCCACAGGGGGTGTTTTTATACAGTCTGTTGTGTGTGATAAAAATCACATAAAGGATCAATAGCTGCCGGTTGAAATAATACGGTTAAGCTTTAAGCGGGATGTATCGACCTTAGCAGCAGGTACATCCTTTGTGTTTTCCTCAACCCATTTATTGTAGTCTTCGCCGCGCAGTGTCTCTGTGATCATATTTTCACGGTATGTCTGCTCTGTTTCACCGCAGTAATACATAACATGATAGCCGTATTCGGTTTCGATCACTTCTGTGTCGCCAACCTGACGAGCATCGTCAATTGACCAATTGAGGAAGTTTTCGACATAGGAAGAATCTGCATGAATGTTCTCAAACAGGCCTCCGATTGATGCAGATCCGTCGTCGCTGTGTTTTTTGACCAGTTCAATAAAGGATTCTTCTGTTGCGGCACCGCTCTTCCATGTATTCAAATAGTTTGTAGCAGACTCCTTGGCCTTATTCTTGCTTGCATCGGAGTAAACAGTGTTTCCGTCCTCGTCGGTAGTACCACCGGTGAATTTGACCAGGAGATGACGTACGCGATCCATGCGCTTGTCATTCTTATCAACATCCTGTAATGCAACGATGTAATATCCGTCCTCGGTAGAGGTGGTAGTACCATCTTCGTTTTCAATTGTTGTGTAATAGGGGATAGCGTCGATATCTCCAACCTTACGGCCTTCTTCACCCAGCCATTTTGCAATGTTTTCAGTAATCTTCGAACCGAGAGTGCGGACAGTTTTGGTGCTGACAACCGGTTCTTTGGAGTCCTTATTAATATCGAGGGCGCTGATCATTGCGTCAAGCTCTTCGACAGTCTTTGCTGTTGCCAGCTGTTCAGCAATTGCCTTCATTTTTGCGCGGGCAGCATCTTTTTGTTCGTCTGTATATGTTGTAGTACCATCCTCGTTTTCTGTACCGCCTTCAAGGAATTTGGTATAGACCAGAGCGTAGGAGGCGTATTTATAAGAGTTGTAATCAGATGCGTGCTCTTTCTCGTGATCTGTAATATCCTTGTCAGAATACTCCAGGGAGTCAGAGTAGGCATTGCAGTAAGATTTTGCAAGTGCGGTCAGATTCAGATAATCATAATATGTTTTATCATCTGCGCCGTAACCGTAAGAGGCCTGAAGATAAGCGGAAACATTTTTATATCCGTAAAGCTCTGAAATGTCTTCAATTACACTGATAGAGCCTTCCAACTCTTTACGCTCGTCTTCGGGTAATGTATAGTTTTCAGCAATTGCTTTATCATACATGGTATAATAAAACTTTGCGTCATTAATGGCTTTTTCAACAAAATAATCTGCCCAGGTTGCGCCGGTCTCTTTGTTTTGCACCTGGCTGTTCAGACTTTTGGTGGGATTAAGCTGATATAGAATATTTAAATACATATCCGTGTATTCAGCGTATTGATCATACATATCGCTATAGAATTTATCAATAGCATCGGTATAAAAATAGCTCATCTGAACAGTGTTGAGCTCACGGTTACCGACAGTGGCGGCGATTGTGTTTCTCTGTAATACACCGGTACGGTTAACAAAGCGTACGCCTAAAACTAAAAGGGCAACACAAAGCACTAAAGACATAGCAGTAACAAAGACGACCGTATAGATCTTGGTTTTGCGTGCTTCAGCCTGCTGCCTGCGCTGTCTTTCTGTAACCTGGGCAGCATTTTGCTCTTTGCGGAGCTTTTTCTTGCTGGATGCGCTCATATAATCAATTCCTCTCGTATTTCCGAATGATAGGCAATATATGCATAAATTTTTGCGTATATCGCAAAGATTATAACAGATTTACAGACCGCTTGCAAGAGGAATTCTTCCATAAAACTCAAAAAAGATAAAAGTTTACAATTTAAATAAAACAAGGCATGGAGTTTTATCTCCATGCCTTGACCCGCTTTAGCCGTAACATATCCGATTATGACCTGCACAAAAAGGCAGGTGGGTTGAAGCTCCCGTCCTTAGCTGCTCCCAACGTCCACCTATCGTCAAAGCGTAGGCGGGAGGTCTGCAATCCGGGCGGGAAGTCTAACATCCCTGATAAATGGTGTGGGTCCAAAAGGACACGCTACGCACCAAGCAGGAGATCAATATATCAGTCAAGTTCAGATTCGTCAGCGTAGAGCTCTTCCATGATAAGGCCGTATACGCTCTCCAATTCTTGTTCGTCCTCAATGGCGCAAAGGACCGGCTCGTCATCGTCCTCTTCAACTGCTTTGAGAATACTGACTTCCAGGTCTGTATTTTCTTCGTCAGTTGCCAAAGTAACAGCGTAATACATATTTCCGTTATACTCAAGTGTAGATAATACCTCAAGCTCGTATTCGGTACCGTCTTCGTCTACGATCGTCATATAATCAGATCCGTATGCATCAGACATATAGATAACACCTCCGTAAGATTTTCTTTTATATTACTTATCGCAGGCGCAAAAATCAAGGGTTAAGATGTGAAATCCTCCAGAAGTCTTGTCAGTTCTTCGTGATTTAAAATACGAATTCCTTTTTCGAGCTTGCTTTGATCAAACCAGGGGAAGATTTTTACGGAATACGGGAATACTTTTGATGGCTTTGATGCGCCGTCGAGCCATAAAGCAAGATTTCCCTCATAGGCTCCAAGAAAGCATATGGCAAGTGCAATCAGGTTTATACATATTTTCTTTTTCATTTTTTCACCTTCTGTGTATATTATGAGCAGGATTTTAATCTTTATTAACAAATTAGGGCTTTCGTTTTTTGTTGGGGTATGCTATAATTATATGAGTAGGCGTATGCCGTTATTACGAAAACACTTAAAATGAAGACCATGCAGGTCCCCGGACTCATGTAATGGAGGGAATATAATGTTGCATTCTTTCGTGAAAAAGATAAAAGCCGGTTGGGAAAAATGGAGATCCAGCGATGCTTGCAAGACTTTTAAAAAGGTATGGAGCATCGTATGTTTTGCATCTAAAATTGCTGCGGGCGCATTGTCAACGGTTCTTTTGATCGTTGTGATCTGCGGTTTCGTATTTATGGGCGTGTTTGCGGATTATCTTCAGGAAGATATAATGCTTTCTGCATCTAACGTGGATCTTGGCGGAGAAGGGCTTGGCCTGTCATCGTTTGTTTACTATGTGAAGGCAGACGGTCAGATTGAAGAGCTTCAGCAAATTTATGCATCTATCAGCCGCCAGCTTGCTGATATGGATGAAATACCGGAAGATCTGATCCATGCGGCAGTAGCAATCGAGGATAAGCGTTTTTATGAGCATCAGGGCGTGGACTGGTTTACCACAGTCAAGGCTTTTGCCAATATGTTCTTTGGTGAAGATACGGTCGGCGGCTCGAGCATCACGCAGCAGCTTATTAAGAATCAGACCGGTGAGGATAGTGTAACGGTTCAGCGTAAAGTGCTGGAGTTTTTCCGCGCTACCAATATTGAAAAGCGTTATGATAAGGATACCATTATTACAGAGTATCTGAATTCAATTTATTTAGGACAGGGGTGCCGGGGCGTAAAAAGTGCAGCAGAAGCATATTTTGGAAAAGAGCTTCGTTTGCTGACAACAGCAGAATGTGCAAGCCTGATTGCAATTACAAACAATCCGTCATTGTATGATCCTTATATGCCTGCTTTTGTTGAAGGCGGAAGAACGGGCTGGGACAGAAACAAGGAGAGAAAAGAGATTATCCTGAGCGAAATGCTTTCTCAGGGTTGGATCAATAAGCAGGAATACCAGGAGGCAATCAACCAGGAAATCGTCCTTAAAAACGGGATCGACGATGATGACCGCTGGAGCGAATGTAACAATGAAGACTGCGATTATGCGGGCATTGTCTCTTCTTATGAGAAAAAGGATGGTTCGTATATTTGCCCTCAGTGCGGAAAGAAGACGGATGTGGTTCAGAATGCATCGCAAGAGGTATATTCTTGGTTCGTAGATGCGCTTCTGGAAGATGTTGCAATGGCAATGGCGGAAAAAGATGGGATGGAATGGAATGATTCTACCGCCGAGCATTACAGGATCCTGATCGGCAAGGGTGGCTATCATATATACTCTACACTGGATATGAAGGCGCAAAATGCGGTTGATGCGATCTATAAGGATCTGAAGCAAATCCCGGAAACATGGAGCGCGCAGCAGTTAGAATCCGGCATTGTGCTGATCGATAATAAGACAGGTGATATCGTCGCTATGGCCGGCGGTGTCGGTGAGAAGACCGTTTTTGATGCATATAGTGTTGCGACGGATTCACGCCTTCAGTCCGGATCTGCGATCAAGCCGTTATCTGTTTACGCGCCGGCGTTTGAATCCGGTGAGTTCACACCTGCATCTGTTGTAAAGGATCTGCCGTATATGTATGATGAAGACAACGATGCATGGCCGAAAAATGACAACAGAAAATATTCATATTCAAGAACATTGTTCAGTGCGATAAAAGACTCCGTAAATGCCGTTGCAACCAATACGCTTTCTATGATCGGAACGGGGTACAGCTTCCAGTATGCCAAGGAAGTCTTTGGACTTTCTACGCTCGTTGAACAGTATCGGTTCAGTGATGGAAGGATTGCGTCGGATATCGATTTGGCACCGCTTGCTATGGGCGCACAAACGCGTGGTGTTACGATCCGCGACATGGCAAATGCGTTTGCAACATTTGCCAATAAAGGCGTTTATCGCTATGGCAGAACCTTTACAAAGGTGTATGATAATGACGGAAATCTGGTACTGGATAATACGCAAAAGTCAAAGACGGCCATTACAAAGAAAACTGCAGATTATATTAGCTTTTGTCTTACAAATGCTGTTGAATACGGTACCGGTACAGATGCAAAGATCAGCGGCATGTACGTTGCCGGTAAGACAGGTACGACCTCCAGTAACCGTGATAAGTGGTTCTGCGGCTATACGGAATACTATACTGCTGCGGTATGGTGCGGTTACAGAGAGCCTGAGGTTATCAACCTGAAGAATCCCAAATGCAATAACCCTGCAGCGTATCTGTGGAATAAAGTCATGACACCGCTCCACAAAGGAAAAACAGCGGTTTGTCTGTATAATACAAACAAGATGACATCTGTTTCGATTTGCCTTGATTCCGGAAAACTCGCAACAGATGCCTGTAAGAATGATTTACGTTCTGTCAGCCGTGTGCAGACCGTGCTGGTTTATAAAGAAGACCGTCCCACTGCGGTTTGTGATGCGCATGTTGAAATGGATTTCTGTTCAACAGGAAATGGCGTTGCAAATGAATATTGCCTCCATTTTGCCCAGGCAGGAGACGGCACGGTGGTAGATAAGAAATCACTTGTAAAGATCAGCGATGAGGACATGCTGCAGATCCTTGCGGCAGAAAAGTTTAACCTGAATTCTGAATTTTTGCGTGATGAGTATGTATATCTTGTGGACGCAGCCGGAAAGAGCATGAGCTTTAAAGGCTTCCACAATGATATTAATGCCGGTATTACCGCGCCTTATAAAGTATGCTCTGTTCACACTAAGCAGGCGTGGGAGGATTATCAGGCAACACTTCCGCCACAGACACCGACTGAATCAGAGCCAAATGTTGAAGGCACAGGTACAACGGTAGATACGAATGACTGATCTGTTTTGCAGATAAAGGACAGAGAGATTTATTGATTAAATGAGGAGAAACAGATGGTTTGGGTTTCCGATGAATGGAAAGACTATGAAGTTTTAGATGCGTCTAACGGTGAACGGTTAGAGCGCTGGGGTAAATATCTATTAGTAAGACCTGACCCGCAGGTTATCTGGGATACACCGCACACGGATCCGGGCTGGAAAAAATATGATGCCAGATATATTCGTTCATCCACAGGCGGCGGAGCCTGGACGCAGCACAGTCTTCCGGAGCGTTGGCAGGTCAGATATAAGGATTATCTGACGTTTAATGTTAAACCGATGAATTTTAAACACACTGGTGTTTTTCCGGAACAGGCAGCAAACTGGGATTTTATTCGCGATAAGGTAGCGTCCGTACAGCGTCCTGTACGTGTGCTGAATCTGTTTGCTTATTCGGGCGGTGCAACTCTGGCGGCGGCTGCCGGCGGGGCTGAGGTCTATCATGTCGATGCATCCCAAGGAATGGTCGCATGGGCAAAGGAAAACGCAAAGTCATCCGGCCTTTCAGATAAACCGATCCATTGGATCGTGGATGATTGCGGGAAATTTATTCAAAGAGAGATACGTCGGGGCAGAAGATATGACGGAATTATCATGGATCCCCCCAGTTACGGAAGAGGACCCAGCGGTGAGATATGGAAGATGGAGACGAGCTTCTATCCCTTTCTTATGGAAGTGAGTAAGCTTTTAACGGAAGATCCTCTGTTTGTGATTATCAACTCTTATACGACAGGTTTAGCTCCGTCAGCTGTTGGATACGCATCGGATGTTGTTTTTGGCGGTATTCGCGGCGGCAGCACGGCGGTTGGAGAGCTTTGCCTGCCGGTTCATTCGTCCGGACTATTGCTCCCCTGCGGCGCAACCGGAAGATGGACACCTTGATCGGAGGAATTGTTTTGGACACATTGATATATGCGCAGCAGTTGTCATACAGTTATCCCGGCATGGATGATATGCCGGGGGTTACTGTGTTTGACGGACTTGATCTGGCTGTAGAGCAGGGAAGCTTTGTTGCTGTTCTTGGCAGTAATGGCTGCGGAAAATCAACGCTTGCAAAGCATTTTAATTCAATATTATTACCGTGCGGTGGCAAAGTGTATGTATGCGGTATGGATACATCTGAGGAAGAGAATCTGATCTCTGTTCGCCGCAGTGTCGGTATGGTTTTTCAGAATCCCGACAATCAGATCGTTGCAAATGTTGTGGAGGAAGAGGTCGCCTTTGGTCCGGAAAATCTCGGTGTGCCGACTGAAGAGATCCGCCAGCGTGTGGATGATGCATTGAAGCAGGTTGGAATGTATGAATACCGTAAGCATGCGCCGCATCTTTTGTCCGGAGGACAGAAGCAAAGAATTGCTATTGCCGGTATTATTGCGATGCAGCCCAAATGTATTGTTCTGGATGAGCCGACGGCTATGCTTGATCCTAAGGGCCGTCGTGAGGTCATGGATACAGTCATGCGGCTTAATCGCGAGAAGGGCATTACGGTGATTTTGATCACGCATCATATGGACGAGGCTGCGCTTGCACAGCGCGTGATTGTTCTGCATAACGGTAATATTGTAGCAGACGGAACGCCAAAGGAGGTTTTTTCCAAGGTGGAACTGTTGCACAAGATCCGCCTTGCAGCACCGGAGACGGTAGAGTTATGCTATACATTGAATCAGTGCGGCTTTTCGTTGCCGCTTGACAAACTCAACGAGGAAGAATGTGCGCAGGCACTTTATGATGCGATAAAGGCCTGACCCACAGGAGGTTAGTAAGTTGTCATCTATTTTGGAGGTCAAAAACCTGTGCCATGTATATAGTGCAGGTACACCCTTTGAGCATGATGCATTAAAGGATATATCTTTTTGTGTAGAAAAGGGTGAATTTATTGGAATAATCGGGCATACCGGTTCAGGTAAGTCTTCTCTTATTCAGCACCTGAATGGACTTCTCAAGCCAACATCGGGTGAAGTTTGGATTAACGGGAAAAATATCTGGTCCGACCGCGCGCTGACGCATAAGAGTCGTTTTCAAGTAGGACTTGTATTTCAGTATCCTGAGTACCAGCTGTTTGAAGAAACAGTCTATAAGGATATTGCGTTCGGACCGAAGAATATGCATTTATCGGATGAAGAGATTGACCGCCGTGTTCGTGAAGCGGCGGGTTTTGTCGGTATAGGACCGGAGCTTCTTGAGGTATCACCCTTTGAACTCTCCGGCGGACAGAAGAGAAGAGTGGCAATTGCAGGCGTCATCGCGATGGAGCCGGAGGTGCTTATTCTTGACGAGCCGACTGCCGGACTTGATCCGGAAGGTCGTGAAGAGATCATGTCCAACATTGAATTGTATCGAAGCCAAAGGAATGCTACGATCATTATGGTCAGTCATTCTATGAGCGATATTGCGCGTATGGCAGATCGTATTCTTGTCATGAATGATGCACAGCTTGTTATGGACGGAACGCCTGAAGACATTTTTTCGCAAACACAGAAACTGATGGACATGGGCCTTGACATACCGGAGGTAACGAGGGTGTTTTACCACCTTCAGAGGATGGGACTTGCTGTCAAGCCGGTGTATACCATTGAGCAGGCAACGAAGGCGCTTTCCTGCCTGAGAGGAGGTGCGGCCAATGCTTAAAGATATTACGCTGGGTCAGTATTTCCCGGGAAACTCTTTTGTTCACAAGCTTGACCCGAGAACAAAGCTTGTTTTGCTGGTTGTATATATCGTGGCGCTGTTCGTTGCGGCTAATTGGTTATCCTATGCGATCGTGTTTTTATTTCTGGCATTGTCTGTTGCCATATCCGCAATTCCGCTAAAATCCATTGTTCGCGGTATTAAGCCTCTGCTGTTTATATTGCTGTTTACAGGAATTTTGAATGTATTCTTTACGCCGGGTGAGCGTGTCTTAGTTACATTCCTTGGAATAACCGTTACAGTAGAAGGCATTATTCGTGCTTTTTTTATGATGACACGGATTCTGATGTTGATTTCCGGAACGTTTTTAATGACATATACGACATCGCCTATTTCGCTGACAGACGGCTTGGAGTCATTGATGTCTCCTCTGAAGAAGCTTCGCCTGCCTGTTCATGAATTGTCTATGATGATGTGTATTGCACTTCGGTTTATTCCGACACTCATAGAAGAGACGGATAAGATCATGTCTGCGCAGAAGGCGCGGGGAGCGGATTTTGAAAGCGGCAATTTGATGCAGCGGGTTAAGGCGTTGATTCCGATTCTTGTTCCGCTTTTTATCAGTGCTTTCCGCCGTGCTGACGAGCTTGCTGTAGCGATGGAATGTCGTTGTTATCAGGGTGGCTCCGGTCGTACAAAAATGAAGATCCTGCGCTTTTCCGCATGTGATTATTATGCTTTTACAGCAGGTGCAGGGCTGCTTGCAGCTGTGATCGTGCTGCGCAGCTTTGGTATGTGAGGTTTATATGCGTAATATTGCATTGTTTTTGACCTATGAGGGTACAGCATATCATGGCTGGCAGATACAAAAAAATCTTCCAACTGTTCAGCTCGCTCTTGAAAAAGCAATATCGATGGTTGTTGGACATGAGGCTCATGTTACCGGTTGCGGCAGAACAGACGCTGGAGTGCATGCAAAATGCTATGTTGCAAACTTTCACACAAGCTCAACAATTCCGGTTGACAGACTGCCGTATGCACTTAATACCCACCTGCCTGCCGATGTTGTTGTAACCAATGCTATGGATGTGCATGACGGATTTAATGCGATCGGCTCATGTGCGCGCAAGGAATATACCTACATGATCTACAATTCAAGGGTTCGCGATCCGTTCTATGTGAACAGAGCCTGGTTTTATCCGAAGCATCTGGATGAAAAGATCATGCAGGAAGCTGCATCGCAATTTATAGGAACGCATGATTTTGCTGCGGTCCGAAGTGTTGGTACAGATGTAAAATCGACAGTGCGGACAGTGTACTATTAT
>JAZNNK010000005.1:0-3742 GCA_045580205.1 Faecousia sp. | reverse complement strand
AGCAATTTGCCAAGTTGAAAAAATATTTGTATATGTTGCTTGAGAAAATGATTGCCGATATTGCATCCGGATGTGTTGACCCGAATCCGTACACACGGGGAACAAGCTATAATTGCTGCACATTCTGCCCCTATGACAGTATTTGCCACAGTCAGTTTGTTGAGGGTCGTAGAAATTATAAGACGATGTCTGCGCAAAGATTCTGGGACGAGATCGATGAGGAGTTGAGAAAGAATGTCTGAAAAATTAACCCCCCAACAGAAAATGGCGGTCAATGACCGGGGCGGCAGGCTTCTTGTATCAGCTGCTGCAGGATCGGGTAAGACAAAGGTTCTTGTAGACCGTCTGATCAGTTATTTCACGGACGCATCAGACCCTGCGAATGTAGACGATTTTTTGATTATCACATATACAAAAGCCGCAGCTGCGGAATTACGAGGAAAGATCGCAGCAAGGATGACAGAATGTATTTCAGAGAATCCGGATAACCGACATCTTCAGCGACAGATACAAAGGCTGTATCTTGCCAAGATTTCAACTGTCCATTCGTTTTGTGCAGATATTTTGCGTGAGCACGCGTATAGGCTGGATATTGCCGGAGATTTTCGTGTTGTTGAAGAAACGGAGGCGTTGGCGCTTCAACTACGGATATTGGAAAAGATCTTAAACGAATCATATGATAATGCCTTATCTGACCTGGATTTTACATCCTTTATTGATACACAAGGTTTTGGTAGAGATGATCGTATGATTCCTGAGATAGTTCTAAAGGTCTATAATAGTGCCAGATGCCATTTGGATCCTTCTGGCTGGTTGGATTGGTGCCTTTTAATTAATGATGTTAGCGGCTTAACAGACGCCTCAGAAACGATCTGGGGAAAATACCTGATTACAGATCTGCATGAATATCTTGATCTTCAGATCAGATCACTTACACAATGTGTGCTGCTTGCAGAGAAGGCAGAACAGATGGAAAAACCTGTTGCATTGTTGCAATCGATGATCAATGATCTTTGTAAACTTCGATCCTGCAATACATGGGATGCGATTTGCGCTAATAGTTCGATCGACTTTGGCCGGTTGGTTTTTCCTAAGAAAAATATTGATCCGATTGTTTCTGCGCAGATTAAAGCAGTGAGAGCAAATTGTAAAAAGGGCATTGAAAAAAAGCTTCGTAGGTTCTCCGGAACAAGTGCACAAATCCTTGCTGATATCAGCAAGTCTGCTTCTGCTGCACGTGGACTTGTAAACATTTTAAAGAAATTTAGTAAGGCGTATGATGAACTGAAAAAAGCAAGACATCTTCTGGATTTTAGCGATTTAGAGCATAAAATGTTAGATTTGCTGCTCGGAAAAGCGCGGTCATCGCCTACTGCACTTGCATTTGAGATTGGCAGCCGCTTTCGCGAGATATTGGTGGATGAATATCAGGATTCCAATGCGGTTCAGGATGCAATCTTTTCTGCTTTATCAGTAAAACGGCAAAACTGTTTCATGGTTGGAGACGTTAAGCAGTCGATTTATCAGTTTCGCCTGGCAGATCCGGGGATATTTCTCGAAAAATACAATTCATATGTTCCTGCAGAGCAGGCACAGTCGGGACAGGGAAGAAAAATATCGCTTAGTAATAATTTTCGCTCTTGTGGCGCGGTGATTGATGCGGTAAATGATGTGTTCTCTAACTGCATGTCTGTCAAAGTAGGCGGACTTGAATATGGTTATGAGGAAAAATTGTATGAAGGCGTACCGCATGCGCCGTTAAACGAACCCGAAATCGAATTGTATGGTATTGAGGTAAACGAAGACACCTATAAAGAAGAAGCGATGTTTACGGCAAAGAGAATCAGTCAGCTGCTGGATGGAACACATATGATCCGTCATGGTGATGAGCTTCGCCCCATTACAGAAGAGGATATCGTTATTTTGCTCAGATCTCCCGGCTCTGTTGGCATGGATTTTTGTTATGCCTTAGAGAAACTTGGGATCCGTTGCAGCATGACGACAGGTGAGGATTTGCTGCAAACAGAGGAAGTTGGTACACTGTACTCTATTTTGCAGATTATCAAAAATCCATTGCAGGACATACCGCTTGTATCAGCGCTTGCAAGTCGTGTTTTTGGCTTTACGGCAGATGACCTTGCGGCAATCAGGTGTTTGAAACGAAATGATAGTTTCTATGATGCGCTTAGGAAAGATACATCGGAAAAATCGATAGCATTTTGCGATGTGCTGAACCTTTTGCGTCAGGAGGCACGGATATCGAATCTTGCGCAACTGATCGAAGCAGTGTTTCGGCTGACACGGATCGATAGCATATATTCTTCTATGCCGGACGGTATGTCTCGGGTAGATAATCTTCGTGAATTTTATAAATTTGCTGTTGATTATGAAGCCGGCGGCAGACATGACCTTGGACAGTTTATTGAGTATATACAGTCTTTGGAGGTACGCGGCATATCTTCATCTGCAGACTGTAGTTCGTCCGGATCAGTAACGGTTATGAGTATTCATAAATCGAAGGGCCTTGAATTTCCTGTGGTGTTTTTATGCGGTCTTTCAAGAGAATTTAACAGGGAAGGTGCGCATGCACAAGTGCTCTGCAATAATGAGCTTGGACTTGGACTCTCGTCTGTGGATACAGTCAACAGAGTACGCTATCCGACGATTGCGAAGCGCGCCATCTCTGCCAAGATCATCACTGAAAGTCTTTCAGAAGAAATGCGCGTGCTTTATGTTGCTATGACGCGTGCAAAGGACCGTTTGATAATGACTTATGCATCTAAGTATTTGGAAAATGAGATACAGGATATCATGCTTCGTGCAGAAGTCAGCGAAAAAGATCTTTTGATCTCTGAGGCAGATTGCCCTGGCAGATGGATACTTATGACCGCGCTAAAACGTATTGAAGCTGGTGAATTAATTGCCTTAAGCGGATGTTCTGCAAAGACACAGGTATTCGATAAACCTTGGCTGGTGCGCGTTATTCGAAATGTCTCTCAGGAAGATATGGCTGTGCAGGACATATCGGATGAGGTAGTTATTGATAAGCAAATATTAGAAGTTTTAAAAGAGGGACTTTCCTTTGAATATGAACATTTCGCTGCAACTAAAACACCGTCAAAGATAACCGCAACGCAGCTAAAGGGAAGACTGAAGGATTACGAAATCGCCGAAAACACCAGCGATCAAATACATACCGAGCGAAAATGGAGAAAACCGAATGGTCGGGATGCTTTTGCAGGCGGCCAGGAATACGGAACGGCTGTCCATGCTGTTATGCAGCACATTTGCTTTGGTGCATGTGATAGTGAGATATCTGTGTCGCAGGAGATTAAACGACTTGTATGCGAAGGTTATATAACTGAGGAGCAGGGTTCAATCGTTGACAGTAAGCATATAGCAGCATTTTTTAATACAAGGATTGGAAAAAAAGTGCGAAACAGCAACAATGTTCTGCGCGAATTTAAGTTTTCTATTTTAGATGATGCTGTCCGCTATGGCAGTGAATTAAATGGGGAATCGGTCCTGGTTCAAGGTGTTGTTGACTGTGCGATCATAGAGGATGACGGCATTATTGTCATTGACTTTAAGACAGATCGTGTTACAGAGGATACGATCGATGCGGTTATACATATGTATCGTGCGCAGGTCAATGCATATGCTGATGCACTTTCCCGTATATATGAGCTTCCGGTTAAGCAGAAGTATCTGTATTTGTTCCGTTTAGGTCGATTTGTGCAGA
>JAZNNK010000004.1:0-2650 GCA_045580205.1 Faecousia sp. | reverse complement strand
CAATGTCTGTGCCCAGACAGACGCTGCCTTTAAGTCCATTCCTTCCGTTTCCTCAATGGCAGGACACACAATATAACACTGATGTCCCTCAGATACCTGCTTGCGGATAAAAGCATTGATGCGGGCGCGATACGACTCGTCTACTAAAAAGGTATCGACCGTTTGACGCCCGGGCGGCAGCTCATCCAGTATAGACACCTCTAAATCTCCGTACATCAAAAGCGCAAGTGTTCTGGGGATCGGTGTTGCCGACATGACAAGCAAATGCGGATCCTGTCCCTTGGCTGATAAGGCAGATCTCTGATCGACGCCAAACCTGTGCTGTTCGTCAGTAATGACAAGTCCGAGCGCATGATAGACCGTCTTTTCCGATACCAGCGCATGTGTGCCGATCACAATATCTGCCGTGCCATCAGCGATCGCTTCCCTTGCCTCTTTCTTTTGCTTTTCCGTCATAGTGCCGGTCAACAGACAGACACGTATGCCCATCGGCGCCAGCAATTTAGAAAAAGAAGCAAAATGCTGCTGGGCCAAAATTTCCGTAGGGGCCATCAGCGCGGCCTGCCTGTGGTTCTTTGCTGCCAGATATGCAGCCGCTGCCGCAACCATCGTTTTGCCGCTTCCTACATCTCCCTGCACAAGCCTGTTCATTGGCGTTCCTTTGCGCAAATCTCCGACGATCTGTCCAATCGCACGCATCTGCGCGCCGGTCAGCGTAAAGGGTAGCTCACCAAAAAACGCCGTCAGATCGCAGTCTTCATAAACCGGCGCTTTTTTACAGGCGCGGGATGCTCTCATCAAAGCAAGTCCTGCAGAAAACACAAAGAATTCTTCAAAGATCAGACGACGCTTTGCCTGCTCTGCCTCCTGCATACAGGACGGCTGATGGATCGCACGGTACGCCCGCTCTGCCGGCAGGATCGAATACTGCCGACGAATATCTTCCGGAATGATCTCCTCCGGAGGATCGCATATGGCAAGTGCCTGATGCACCGCCTTCAAAACAGATGCATTGGAAAGCCCCGCCGTCAGCGGATAGATTGGCAAAACACAGCGCGTTACCACCGGCGGCGCATCAATCTCTTCAAAAACGGGCGAAGCCATATGGTAGCCGCTATAATCTCCCGATATCGAGCCGTAAAAAATATATTCTTTCCCGTACTGCAGACGGTCTGCCGTAAATTTCTGATTAAAAAATGTCAGATTCAGTGAGGCGGTATAATCAGCCACGCGCACTTTTGTAATGTCGAGTCCTTTGCGGATATGCGACGTCCTGGGTATACCCATTACAACGGCCTTAAAACAAGCAGGCTTATCCGCTTCCAGCGCACTGATCGTTACAAGCCGGGTGCGATCCTCATATCCCCGGGGGAAATGACAGATCATATCCTGTAACGTGTAAATACCGAGCTGTGCAAACTGCTTTGCCTTCGACGGACCGACCCCTTTAAGAATCGTAACAGGATCTGTGAGCCTTGCCACCCTTATCGCCTCCCTCTTATAATTTCAGTATAGCATATTCGCGAATAATTTCCAAGAAATTCTTCTCACGCAAAAAAGCTCTATAAAATGAAAAAACTCCTTCCGCAAACATCGGAAGGAGATATTTTCAGAGAGATCAGGCCAGCTTATTCAGCTGCAGGGTCATGCTGCTCTTCTTGCGTGCAGCAGTGTTCTTATGCATAAGACCCTTGGTTGCTGCATGGTCTACTGCCTTAACTGCCAGCTTATACGCAGCCTCAGCAGCAGCACGGTCGCCATCGACAAGCGCTGTGTCAAACTTCTTGACAGCTGTCTTCAGAGCAGACTTATTTGCCTTGTTCTTCTCATAAGCGATCTTGCACGAAATAACATCTTTCTTAGAGGACTTGATATTGGGCATGTTCACACCTCCTGTTCTACTTTCTAATTCACGCAGATACCAATTATAGCGCGGTTTTTCAATAAAATCAATACCTTTTTTAATTTTTTTAATGCGGCATATCCGGCAGTCTTAAAGCGCGGGTCTGCGTGCGGCGTTCCAGCAGCTCATACACCTTCATCGCACCCAGACCGACAGGCATCCATAAAAGACTGTATACCAGGCAGATCTGTCCGCAAAAATTCAGCGGCATTCTTCTGTAATCCCAAACCGCATAGCGCCGATTGGCAAGTAATCCCGTTGCCAGCTCTACTGCAGTAATTACACCCGATGCGACTGCTGCTCTTACAAAGAGCGGCTGATCCTTCATATGACTGCCGGCTTTTCCCAACAGTAAAAAGCATGTACCACCTGCAAAAAACATACTTTCATGACTGCGTCCCCGCCATAAAAGTTCAAGCCCAACGTATCCGCAGCCGCCTGCTGCAAACATTAGAGACTTCTTTAATAACGACATTTTCGCCTCACCTCATTGGAAGATTGCCCAAAAAAATTTGAAAAATGCAAATAATTTGCTTGACAAAGGACATCCTGTTGGATATAATGACAAAGCTGATTTTGGCGATGCCAAAATCTCTTGACCATATTTGGCGGCATAACTCAGTTGGTAGAGTAGCCGGTTCATACCCGGTATGTCATCTGTTCGAATCAGATTGCCGCTACCAGGCCCGTTGGTCAAGCGGTTAAGACACCGCCCTTTCACGGCGGTAACATGGGTTCGATTCCCGT
>JAZNNK010000003.1:0-14502 GCA_045580205.1 Faecousia sp. | reverse complement strand
TGATACTTGATCTCAGGCACGACCATGTCGGCAATAGAGACCGAAATAGCGCCCTTTGTAGAGTACTTATAGCCCAATGCCTTAATGCGGTCAAGCATTTCCGTTGCAACAGTAAAGCCGTGCTTGCGGATACATTTATCAATAATCTTGCCAAGCTGCTTCTTGCCAACCAGGAAGTCTACTTCCAAATCAAATTCATGACCGGCAACACTACGATCAACAAAGCCGAGATCCTGCGGAATCGGCTCATTATAGATCAGGCGGCCGACCGTAGCATTAATAATACGATACTGCATCTGTCCGTCAATCTGTCTGCCGTAACGCACGCGGATGGGTGCATGCAGGCCGACATTTCCGTCAGCATAGGCGGCAATTGCTTCTTCAACGCTCGAATAATTGAGTTTCGCACGGAACTGAGCGGGCTTCTTACCCTCTGCCTTTGCCTTTTTATTAGCCTCAACAAACACATCTGCGTCAACCAGCTGCTCAACAGGCAAATCGGTATCACCGGCATCCGTAACAAAGACTTCCTCTGCGCCCTTTTCCGCCTTGCCCAATCTGGTATAGGTCAGATAATATGCGCCCAGGATCATATCCTGTGTAGGAACAGTAACAGGCTTACCGTCCTGCGGACGAAGCAGGTTATTAGCAGAAAGCATCAGCATTCTTGCTTCCGCCTGCGCCTCAGCAGACAGCGGCACATGGATCGCCATCTGGTCGCCGTCAAAGTCAGCGTTAAACGCAGTACAGCAAAGCGGATGCAGCTTCAGCGCGCGGCCCTCAACAAGGATCGGCTCAAACGCCTGGATACCAAGTCTGTGAAGCGTAGGCGCACGGTTAAGCATAACAGGACGGTCCTTGATGATCTCATCAAGTGCGTCCCAGACCTCTGTCTTACCCTTATCGATCATCTTCTTGGCAGACTTAATGTTATTTGCATGGCCATCAGCGACGAGCTTTTTCATAACAAAGGGTCTGAACAGCTCAATTGCCATTTCCTTCGGCACGCCACACTGATAAAGCTTCAGCTCAGGACCAACAACGATAACGGAACGGCCGGAGTAGTCAACACGCTTACCCAGCAGGTTCTGACGGAAACGGCCCTGCTTGCCCTTCAGCATATCCGAAAGGGACTTAAGCGCTCTGTTGTTCGCACCGGTAACCGCACGTCCGCGACGTCCGTTATCGATCAGTGCGTCAACAGCCTCCTGCAGCATGCGCTTCTCATTACGAATAATGATATCAGGCGCATGAAGCTGGATCAAACGGCGCAAACGGTTATTACGGTTGATCACGCGACGATACAGGTCGTTCAGATCGGAGGTCGCAAAACGACCGCCGTCAAGCTGAATCATCGGACGAATATCGGGAGGAATGACCGGAAGCACATCCATGATCATCCAGCTGGGCTTATTGCCCGATTCACGGAACGCCTCAACAACCTCCAGACGTTTAACAAGGCGCAGCTTCTTCTGAGCGGATGCAGTCTTCAGCTCCTCACGAAGCTGAACGGAAAGCTCCTCAAGATCAATCTGCTCCAGAAGCTCCTTAACCGCTTCTGCGCCCATGCCTGCTTTAAAATCATCCTCATACTTTTCGCGCATATCGCGGTACTCTTTTTCGGTCAGCACCTGATTACGTGCCAAGGGTGCATCACCGGGATCAGTTACGATATATGCAGCAAAGTACAGGACCTTCTCCAAAACCTTCGGAGAAATATCCAGAATAAGACCCATGCGCGAAGGTATACCCTTAAAATACCAAATATGGCTGCAGGGCGCGGCCAATTCGATATGGCCCATACGCTCACGACGAACTTTTGCTCTGGTAACTTCAACACCGCAGCGATCGCAGATCTTGCCTTTATACTTGATCTTCTTATACTTACCACAATGACATTCCCAGTCCTTTGTGGGTCCAAAGATCTTTTCGCAGTAAAGGCCATCGCGTTCAGGCTTTAAGGTGCGATAGTTGATCGTTTCCGGCTTTTTAACTTCACCGTATGACCATTTGGAGATCATTTCCGGCGAAGCAATGCCGATTTTAATTGCATCAAAGGTGGCATCTGCCATAGACGCGCCTCCTTATTCTTCGTATGCATCGATATCTGCAGAATCCTCTGCGTTATCGAACACATCCATAATATCTTCCGGACCGTCTTCGTCAATCACAAAGCCGGCATCAAGAACCTCTTCAGTCGATCCAACAAGCTGGGAGCCAACCTGAGAGGCATAAACAATCTCATCCTCGTCCTCGTCATCCTTCAGCTCAATCTCATTACCCTTTTCGTCCAGAACCCGAATATCCAGACAAAGAGCCTGCAGTTCCTTGACAAGAACCTTGAAGGACTCAGGAACACCGGGCTTCGGAATGTTGCTGCCCTTGACGATCGCTTCATATGTCTTCACACGGCCGGTTACATCGTCAGACTTAACCGTCAGAATCTCCTGCAACGTATATGCTGCACCGTATGCCTCCAGCGCCCAGACTTCCATTTCACCGAATCTCTGTCCGCCAAACTGCGCCTTGCCGCCCAAGGGCTGCTGCGTAACCAGTGCGTACGGACCGGTGGAACGGGCATGAATCTTATCGTCAACCAGATGGTGAAGCTTCAGATAGTAGGGATAACCGACGGTAACAAGGTTATCGAAAGGTTCACCCGTACGGCCATCGTACAGAATGGTCTTTCCATCCTCACGCAAGCCCGCAAGCTGCAGTGTTTCACGGATGTCCTTCTCGTTTGCACCGTCAAAAACAGGTGTAGAGACCTTCCAGCCCAATGCCTTGGCAGCATAGCCAAGATGGACTTCCAAAACCTGACCGATATTCATACGGGAGGGAACGCCTAACGGATTCAACACGACATCCAGCGGCGTGCCATCCGGCAGGAACGGCATATCCTCCTCAGGCAGAACGCGAGAGACAACACCCTTATTACCATGACGACCGGCCATCTTATCACCGACAGAGATCTTACGCTTCTGTGCAATATAAACGCGAACGCTCTTGGTAACACCAGGTGCCAACTCATCGCTGTTTTCCTTGGTAAACACCTTAACATCAACAACGATACCACTTTCGCCATGCGGCACTTTCAGAGAAGTATCGCGCACCTCACGTGCTTTTTCACCAAAGATCGCACGCAGGAGACGCTCTTCCGGTGTCAGCTCGGTCTCGCCCTTGGGCGTAACCTTACCAACAAGGTAATCACCGGAATGGACTTCCGCACCGATGCGAATAATACCGTTTTCATCCAGATCTTTCAGCGTATCCTCGCCGACATTCGGAATATCACGCGTGATCTCTTCCGGTCCAAGCTTGGTATCGCGGGCCTCTGTCTCGTGCTCCTCAATATGAATAGAGGTAAAGACATCCTCGCGAACAAGACGCTCATTAAGAAGGATTGCGTCCTCATAGTTATAACCTTCCCAGGTAACAAAGCCGATCAAAACGTTCTTACCCAGCGCGATCTCACCGCCGGAGCAGGACGGACCGTCAGCAATAATCTGGTTAGCTTCAACCCGCTCACCTACGACTACGATCGGACGCTGGTTAATACAGGTACCTGCATTGGAACGGGCAAACTTGGTCAGCTGATATGTCTGCACCTCACCGTCAACGTATCTGACAGTGATCTCCGTAGCGGAGACAGCCGTTACCGTGCCGGCTCCCTCTGCCTTGACACAGACCTCAGAATCAACAGCCGCAGCATGCTCGATACCGGTCGCAACGATCGGCGGCTCCGTTGTCAGCAGGGGCACAGCCTGACGCTGCATGTTTGCGCCCATCAGTGCGCGGTTTGCGTCGTCGTTCTGCAAGAACGGAATAAACGATGTTGCAATCGAGATCATCATTCTCGGGGATACATCGATATAATCGATCATATTCCGGTCAACTTCGATAATCTCATTGCGGTGGCGGCAGGTAATACGGGTGTTTGCCAGACAGCCGTTTTCATCAAGCGGCTCATTGGCCTGACCGATATAGAAATCATCCTCGGTATCAGCCGTCATATAGTCGACTTCATCTGTAACCAAACCGGTTTTCTTATCTACTTTACGGTACGGTGCTTCCACGAAGCCATACTCATTAATCTTGGCAAATGTTGCCAGATAGTTGATCAAACCGATATTCGGGCCTTCAGGCGTCTCGATCGGGCACATACGGCCATAGTGCGTATAGTGAATATCACGCACATCAAAGGAGGCGCGCTCACGGCTCAAACCGCCGGGGCCGAGCGCAGACAGACGGCGCTTATGCGTCAGTTCTGCCAGAGGGTTATTCTGATCCATGAACTGAGACAGCGGGCTGGAGCCGAAGAACTCCTTGATCACAGCTGTAACAGGACGGATATTGATAAGGCTCTGCGGTGTAACAGCATCCAGGTCCTGAACCGTCATGCGCTCGCGGATCACGCGATCCAGACGGGAGAAACCAATGCGGAACTGGTTCTGCAGCAGCTCACCCACGCAACGAAGACGGCGATTGCCTAAATGATCGATATCATCAGCGGTTCCGATACCCATTGCTACGCAGTTGAGGTAATTGATAGAAGCCATGATATCATCAACAATGATATGCTTGGGGATCAGCTCGTCCTTACGCTCGGCAATCGCATTCTCCCAGCCATCAGCAGGAACAGTCTCCAGCATTTCCTTCAAAACGGAGAAATGCACCTTTTCACGGATTCCGTACTGCTTCGGATCGAAATCCACAAAGCTGGCCATATCGACCATGTTGTTGGAAAGAACAACAACGTTCTGGTCGCCGACCTTAACAACAGCCCGATTTACACCGCAAGCAGAAAGTGTATGTGCGCGCTCACGTGTAATGATCTCACCGGGCATAGCAAGGATCTCGCCTGTCATCGGATCAGCAACAGGCTCAGCAAGCTCCTGTCCTGACAAACGACTCCAGATATCCATTTTCTTATTGAACTTATAACGGCCGACCGTGCTGACATCATAGCGGTGTGCATCAAAAAGCAGGCCCTCCAGATGCGAAATCGCCGTTTCCACTGTGGGGGGCTCGCCCGGACGCAGACGGCGGTAGATCTCGAGCAGACCTTCCTCTCTCGTCTTGCAGGTATCCTTTTCCAACGTAGCAAGGATACGGGGATCATTACCGAACATTTCCTTGATTTTTTCGTCGGTATCAACACCCAGCGCACGAATCAGGCACGTGATGGGAAGTTTTCTGTTCTTATCGATACGGACCCAGAAAACATTGGAAAGATCCGTCTCATATTCCAGCCATGCGCCGCGATAAGGAATAACGGTGGCAGTGTAGGTATGCTGCTCAGCCTTATCAACCTCATGCCCGTAGTACATACCGGGGCTGCGGACGATCTGAGAAACAATGACACGCTCAGCACCATTGATTACAAACGTGCCGCCGTTTGTCATTATGGGGAAATCTCCCATAAAGATCTCCTGTTCCTTGATCTCATCCGTCTCCGTATTGCGCAGGCGCACCCGAACCTTAATGGGGCGGGCATACGTTGCATCGCGCTCCTTGCACTCCTCAATGGTATACTTGGGCTTGTCCTCCATAGAATAATCCAGGAAGCTGAGCTCAAGTTTGCCGGAGAAATCGGTAATGACGCCAACATCCTTGAAAACCTCACGCAGACCCTCATCCAGGAACCACTGGTAGGAGTCTTTCTGGATCTTCAGCATATTGGGCATTTCCAGGATCTCTTCGTACTTTGCGTAGCTCTTACGCATGGTCTTGCCAAACATCTGGTCCTTGACCATTGACATATGGATCATCACAGCCTTTCTTTTGGCTTACGCCGAAATGATGTGTTATGCACATGATACGCACGGCACAGTTGCAAGTTTGTTAAATTTCACTCTTGACAAGCGCCGCACTGTGTGATAATATCGTCAGTGTGGAAAAAATGCACACTTGGCCATATTATCACAATATTGACTGCCATTGTATCATACTTCCATTATGTTTGTCAATAAAAATTTCCAAAAAATACCGGAGAATTTTCTCCGGTTTATATTTTAAAAAAGCGGTCTGCGCAGGCATCTGTATCGATGCGGCGCAGACCGTTTCTCTATTATATATTCGTGTATCCCATCCTTGCAAGCAGATCGTTTTCCTGACGCATGAACTGGCGGGCAATAATATGACAGATTTCCTTCTTGCGGATCATCTCATGCATCTGCTCAGGTGTTGCCCACTTGACATCATCGGTCTCTCCCGGAAGGAGTACGATATCCTCTAAACGGATATTTTTTCGCAGACAATAAAAATCATAATGTGTCCTTTTATCCCGTCCAGAACACAGTAGCGAAAATTCCTCTTCCGCCGCCTCTATCCCAGTCTCCTCGCGAAGCTCGCGAATGATCGCCTGCAGGCTTGTCTCCCCTGCCTGTACCGCGCCGCCGGAATTTTCCCATGTCCCCGCAAAGGTTTTCTCCTTTGCACGACGCGTCAAAAGTAGCCGACCCTGGTCATCATATACCCACACACAAACCACAAGTCCATACTCATCCGCACGCCAGGGCGTCCCCCGTCGATGAATTCGCCCGGTGAGATGTCTGTCTTTATCATAAATATCGTTAAATTCTACCATAAACTGCCTTCTCTCTTATCGTTTCATCAGTACTGCACAATCTTTGAAAAAGGCAATCTTATAACGATAATCCCACAAGCACAGCAGCACACTGTACATGCCTGCATTTTTCATCTTCCCGGGCTGCGTCTTATCCTATTGATTACACACTTCAGGCACAACTGCGCCCGACAATCTATACACCAGCGCAATTGCGCGCATAAGTACCTTTGCCGAAAATTCGATCGCGCCGTAAAGAAAATAACCTGTATTTTTCTTACCGGACATCTTCATGCGGTTATAGGTGCATCTAAGTAAAAAAATCCGCAGAAGGAACGCGCCGATTAAACCGCTGTCTTTTAACAGGGCATACATTTCCATATCCGAATCATAGCCTTTTTCGATATTCGAGGATGTGTTCTCCCCCGTATCAACATGTGTAAACAAAAGCTGATTGCAATATGCAGCCCTCTGATCCTTAAAAAGCAAGCACCATAAATACAGGTCATCCGAGCAATTTGTACGCATAATATTTTCCATCCAGTACGGTGGGACAGCATCCTTTTTAATCATACACTGACCGGGTGATGACAAAAGATTTCCCAGCACAAGATACGAAAAATACTTCTTTGCCGCTACCGCTCTTCCGTAGGAATTGAGGATCACTTTATCGCCCTGTGGTGTCTGAAAAATGCCGTTTGCAATCACGCATCCAACATCTTCCTTCAGAAAACAGGCGTATGTTTCCCCAACAAATGTATCTGCCCAAAGATCATCCTGATCCAAAAAAGCAATATACCTTCCCGACGCAGCTTCTAATCCTTTGACGCGCGCATGGTGGATTCCACAATTTTCCGTCAGGTCTACCTGCACATAATTATAACAGGCCGATTTAATACTCTCTTTTTCAACTTGTACCCAGGGACTGTCATTAACAAGCACAAGCTCCACTTTGATATCAAACATCTCTGCCGCATATACGGCATTGTTTTCCAGCATCTGTTTCAAGCCGGATAGATACTTATTTCCGTTATAAAACGGAACAATAACCGAGATCACTTCCATGATATCTCCGCATCCCTTCTTGCACAGTTACTGCGCGCAACAAGATTTGTAAAACGCCTCCAGTGCTTTGGCCCCATTATATACATTATATCCCATTTTTGTAATATCCTCTGTGCGGTCTTTGCGCACAAAGGCTGAATATGACAATATCTTATCACACCATGTGTCGACAGGATCCTGCAGCGACAGAAATGATACACTGTCTGTCAGTGCAACCTCGTCTGTAATGTTATCCGACAAAACGCATGGCAGTCCGCTGCACTGCGCCTCTACCGCCGCAACCGGAAGTCCTTCATAGAGAGAAGGCATGATATAACAATCCGCTGCGCTGAGCAAGCGCTCCACATCTGACCGGACGCCTAAAAAAAAGACATTCTTCTCTATACCGTACGAACGGACCTTCTGCTGCATTTGCGCAAGCAACTCTCCCGTTCCCACAAGCAAGAGCTTACAGCCCGTATGCTTTTGTAAAAGCGCACGGAAAACATCGATAATAAAAGCATGGTTTTTCTGCTCTAAGAAACGGCCGGTATGAATCAGCACATACGCATCTTCCATGCCTAACTCTTTCCGGACACTCTCACGAGCCTCCGGACAATACCGGAACCGGTCAACATCAATCCCGTTGCAAATCACCCTAACCTGCCCGGACCGAATCAGCTTTTCTTCAAAGATCCAGTTTCCTGCGGCGCGCGAGCATGCAAAATAATGCGTTGCCCATTTCGTAATTTTCTTCCTGCAATACGCATAAACAAATCGCTTTACCGCCGACTTCCCGGACACCTCCGCGCTGTGGGAATGATAAATACGCACCGGAACACCCGCCAGCTTTGCCGCCAAAAGATAAAATGCTCTGAGTGGCGTTGTGTAATGAACATGCACGATCCGGTACGGATTCTTCTTCAAAAACCGATACAGTTTCACACTCTGCTGCAAAACCTGCACAAGTGTGTTTCCGGCGGGAACAGTGATCGTAAACTTCTGACCGCCTAAACCGGCAATCTCAGCATCATAAAACTCTTCCACATCACGCATCACCATAAAGTCAAACTGAACATCTGAACGGTCTATATTGCGATACATGTTCATAATAAAGGATTCTATTCCGGCAGCCTGGAAAACCTCCGTTATGTTAAGAACACGGATCTTGGCCATACAATCTTACCCTCTCAATACACAAATCGGTTGATAATACCATTAACGATCGACATGCAGTAGATCGCAAAATACAGTTTCTTTCTTGCCAGCAGAATCGTAATTCTGTGCTTGAGAGGCAACCGCTTGGGACAGATTGCATCAATGATTCCGCAGAAAACCGTATTTTCTCTGATCAGTCGGATCTGACCGCATTTTACACGGGTCGGCTCGTAATTTTTGCGTGTAAATACAACATGAAAGCATATGACATTAAATACATTACAGCCAAACTCGAGGTAATCTTCAAAATGATCGGTATCCTTTGCGATCATACCGATCTTCTCAATCACCTGCACATATTTTCTTACATATTCCGGATTATACCTGCGGATCGTAGAAGACAGTGAATAGGTATACCGGTAAGTAAGTGCATTTATATACACAAATTTTTGCGCATTCAAAAAAACGCGGAAATTAAATTCCGCATCCTCACATAACGAAAGCTCCGTATCGAACCGATGATTTCCGATCGTGCTTCTTTTATAACATTTTCCCCATACACAGCCGGCAAATCTGGACATATACGGATTAAACTGCTTTATACCACCCTGACACAGCAGCAGATCCTCCGTTACCTTCGGCAACTTAAATACCGACTCTCTTTTCGGATAGCACCGGTAAAAGCCTGCCATGATGATGTCCGGTCTGTTTTCTTTAGAGATTGCTCTCTTATAATTGGCAAGCGCATCTGCCGGAAGAGAATCATCTGCATCCAGAAAAACGATATACTCGCCATTCGCTTTTTCTATCCCATGATTTCTTGCAGACGATACGCCACCGTTAGACGTCCTGATGCAGATTGCACCCATCGCAGACAGTTCATCGGACAGCCGCTGCACGCAGCCGTCCGTTGACGCATCGTCGATTACGATCAGTTCAAAATCCCGTTCTGTCTGACGCTTGACACTTTGTATGCAATTATGAAGCGCTTTTCCGGCATTATATACCGGCACTATAACGGAAAATAACATATTTTTTCTTCCTATCCGCGCAGCTGCAAAAACTCTCTGGCATACTGATCGCTGATATAATTCCAGCTGTATGCTTCTGCAACACGGTTTTTTGCTTTTTCTCCAAGGGCGGCTCGCTCCCCGTCGCTAAGCGTTTCTGCCCGATCCAGCAGCGCGCAAAGATTTCCGGATTCCTTTGTCCAGTACAAAGCCGCATCCCGCGCAACTTCTTCATTAAAGCCCACATTCAGCAGCAGATTCAAGTCTGTTGTACCAAGTGCCTCCAACAGAGACGGATTCGTGCCGCCTACTTCATGACCGTGAAGATAGCCGTATGCATTTTCGCGGATCTTCATCAGAAGTTCCTGATCATACACCGTGCCAACAAATTTGATGCGAGCATCTTCTGTAAGGTGCAGCTTCTGTTCCAGCTTGTTCAAAAACGCTTCGTTTGCATTTATGATGATCGCAAAATGCTTGTTTGTTTTACTTTTCATAAACTCCCGAAGCATTGTCTCATAATTGTTTTCGGGAACAAATCTGCCCACCGCCAAATAATATTCCTTTGCCCGAAGTCCCTTCTCGGCATACCATTTGAACAGCTTAGGGTCGTCATCGGAAAGAATGCTTTTGCGCATTTCTGCACCGTAGGATATATATGTGGTATTCGGATGATACGCTTGGTATGTCTGCTGAATATATTTCTCAATAAGCATACTGTCGCAGATCACGAGATCCGCGTGCTTTACCATCATTTTTTCGGAAAACTTCCAATAAGCGCGTATCGGCTTCGGCCACTTTGCCCGCATCCACTCATGGCCGTCGGGATTGATATACATCCTTCCGCCCAGCCGGTTGATCTTTTTGTGAAAATATGCGCCAACCGGCCCTATCCGGCACGCAAGAACATACACGATTGGGTTCTTGATCGCATGCTTTTTAATATAGTCGCAGCAATATTGCAGCGCCCAAATATCATACAGGACAGCCTGTGCCGGACCGACATCCGGAACCTTAATCTTAAAGCAATGCGCATTATGGTATATAAATTCTGTGTCGCTGAGGCGCTGGACTCCCTGTAAAACAGATTCATCCATACACCCGTCCCCGTTTGCTTTACAAGCAACATGGTACTTAAGTTCTTGCACATCCTGATGATACTCTGTTAATTTGTTGATGAACGTCTCATAGCCGCCGTACATACCAAACGACTTCGCGCCAACTACAAATACATGCTGCATACCATTTTCTCCCAACATTAACTGCACGCGATCCGCTTGCCGTAACCGTTTTACATGCCCGGATCAATGCTTCTTTTTATAACGCGGGCCAATTCCTTGGGTCCATTCTGAAAATGCAGTCGAAAAGAAAGATGAATTAATCCGGTTGCCTTAGATTTATCTGTTCGAATACATTTTTTCGTAATAGTTTTGATATTCACCGCTGATGATCGTCTCCCACCACTGACGGTTGTTCAGATACCATTCGATCGTCTTTACAATGCCATCTGCAAATGCCGTTTCCGGCAGCCAGCCAAGCTCATTGTGAATCTTGGTCGGATCAATGGCATAACGCATATCGTGTCCCTTGCGGTCCGTTACATGAACAATCAAAGATTCGGGTTTGTTCAGGTGCTTACAGATCAGCTTGACGATATCAATGTTCTTCATCTCATTATGACCGCCAATATTGTAAACCTCACCGACCTTGCCCTTGTGAATGATCAGATCGATTGCCTTGCAGTGATCTTCCACATACAGCCAATCGCGTACGTTAAGACCTTCTCCATAGACCGGCAGAGGTTTATCATTAAGCGCATTTGCAATCATAAGCGGGATCAGCTTCTCAGGAAAATGGTACGGGCCGTAGTTGTTGGAGCAGCGGCTGATCGTAACATTAAGCCCATATGTGCGGTGATATGCCTGAACCAGCAAATCCGCTGCAGCCTTGGAACTGCTGTACGGGCTGCTCGTGTGAATCGGTGTCTGCTCTGTAAAGAACAGGTCAGGTCTGTCGAGCGGCAAATCGCCGTACACCTCATCTGTAGATACCTGATGATATCTCTCAATACCGTATTTACGGCAGGCATCCATCAGAACCTGCGTGCCGATAATGTTCGTCTGCAGGAAAATACCGGGATCCTCAATCGATCGATCCACATGGCTCTCTGCTGCGAAGTTAACAACAACATCCGGTTTTTCCTGCTCAAAAAGGCTGTAAACTGCCTCTCTGTCACAGATATCTGCCTTGACAAAGCGGAAGTTCTCATTATCCATCACCGGTGCAAGTGTGGAAAGGTTTCCGGCATAAGTCAGCTTATCCAGACAAATAATGCGGTAATCCGGATATTTCTTCAGCATATGAAACACAAAGTTGCTTCCGATAAATCCGGCTCCGCCTGTTACAATAATCGTTTTACTCATGTTATTCTCTCCTTTATGATGTTTTACATCAAAGGCATATTATACTATTCCGTCCAGCACTCTTATTAATGCCGGACGGACAGATTCCTTTTCATTTCCTATTCAGCTCAGTAACTATAAAACAACCACTGTCTGATAAAGTTAAATATTGTCAACATCTAATGCTATAAATACCTTATTATCTGTATGATAACAGATTCCCCAAGTTTCGTCAACATGTTTCGGGCTTTTCTGCAATAAAATTCCATTATGTTTCAAAAAAACATTTGTACTGTCAATACCATCAAAACGGAGCATACCGTCAATAAGAATGCTCCGTTTTATTCGCTGAAGATCAATCCAGCGACTCACCCTGGTCGCGATATTTACTGTCAAGCGGGGATGTTTTCTCTGCTTCTTTCTGATAACGCCCAACCACCGTCGACGCCAGCTCTACCGAAAGGAGTGTTCCCGCTCCCGCGACACAACCGCCCGGGCAAGCCATACCTTCAAGCAGATAACCGTTATATTTGCCTGCCTTTGCAAGCGTCATCAGCTTCCGGCACTCCCGCAAACCCTCTGCCTTTGCCGTTTTAACCTCCGCATCGGGATTGGTTTTACAGATCAGATCCGCAACCGCGCCGGCTACTCCGCCGGACACCGCAAATCCCCGGCCGGTAGCCGTGCCCTCTTTCATAGACTCGCCGTCAGGAATCGTTGCAAAATCCACTTCTTTTGCCTGAAACATGCCCATAAGCTCCTCAAATGTCAAAACAAAATCCACATCGGAGCGAATATCTTCCCGGATCGCCTCAAGCTTTTTGGCTGCACAGGGGCCCACAAAGACCACTTTGCAGTCCGGATACTGCTTCTTCATAAGGCGGGCTGTATAGACCATTGGTGTCAACGTCATGGAGATATTTCCGGACTGCTCCGGGAACAGCTTATGGACCATAGAGTGCCATGCGGGGCAGCAGGAAGTAGCCATAAAGTTCTGCTTGGCAGGAACTTTTTTCATAAAGTCTTTTGCTTCCTCAATCGTACACATGTCCGCACCCACCGCTACCTCGACGACACGGTCAAATCCAAGCAGCTTCATGGCGCTTGTAAATTTCTCCGGAGTGGAATTTTTGCCAAACTGACCAATAAATGCCGGAGCGACGATCGCAATGACTTGATCTCCCTGCAGAATAGACTGGATAACCTGAAATATCTGTCCCTTATCAACAATCGCGCCAAACGGACAGCTCACCAGGCATTGACCGCAGGCAACACATTGGTCCTGATTGATGACTGCGCGACCGTATTCATCCGACACAATAGCATCCATGCCGCAAGCCGCCTGACACGGACGTTGAAGATGGATAATCGCATGATACGGACACGCCTTTGCGCATTTACCGCAACGAATACATTTTTTCTCGTCAATATAACTCTTGCCGTTCTGAAAGAAGATCGCGCCCGTCGGGCATACCTTCTGACAGGACGAAGCCAGACAGTTTTGGCAGCTCTCCGTTACCCTGTACTGATTTGTGGGACAACAATGGCACGCATACGGAATAATATTGATTAACGGCGGCTCGTAATACTGCTGCGCAATTGCCGCCTGATCCATGCCCTCCGTCATTAAATGCCGCGTCTGTACGGGTCGGATATTTAGTCCCATCGCAAGCCGTACGCGTTCGCTGGCGATCGCTCTCTCCAAAAAAACCGATTCGCGATGAAGCGGCCTGTCCCCCGGCACGATTTTGTACGGCAGCTCATCTACGCCGTCATAACCGCGTCCGGAATATGCCAAGCGCGCCACCTCAGTAAACACGCTTTTTCGAATATCTGTAATTAAGGACGGAATGCCTCTCATATTACCGCCTCCTAAAAATTCTTATCTATGGCTATTATAATAAAATTCAATCATTCGTCAAGACGAACATACAATGCATTTCTTTCCATTTGCCATTTTAAGGATTGCTTTTTTCCGCAGCATCGTGTATAATGCCAAAAGTATCCTTCGCAAAAGGCTATGCCAGCCACAATTGCAGATACTCCAGAAAAAATTGCATCATCCGGATGTGGCTCAGTTTGGTAGAGCGCTTGCTTTGGGAGCAAGATGCCGCAGGTTCGAATCCTGTCATCCGGACCAAAAAGAAGAACACCTTTTTTGAGGTGTTCTTCTTTTTATTTCGACTGCATTCTTACCTGCGGCGGCTTGCGAGCAAAGCACGGCACTTGCTTTGGGCAAAATGCTTGTCCGCTGCCAGTGGCAGATGAAGGACATGCATTTTGGTGCAGCGGTCGATAAAATCGAGGATCAGCGTAAACC
>JAZNNK010000002.1:0-4644 GCA_045580205.1 Faecousia sp. | reverse complement strand
ATCTATCCCGGTTCAGACAAAACAAGTATCATGATGATTCTTTCCCATAAGCCCGGCGCATTGTATAAAGTTCTTGCAAGAATGTATGTGCTTGGTATCAATGTAGTCAAGCTTGAATCACGACCGATTCCTGAAAAGGATTTCGAGTTTATGTTCTACTTTGATCTTGAAACATCGATCTATTCAGAAGAATTTGTACAGCTTATGTGTGAATTGGATGACCTTTGCGAAGAATTTAAATATTTAGGCAGCTATTCTGAGGTAGTATAATGCAATATGGATTGCTTGGAAGACATCTTTCACACAGTTACTCTCCGCAAATCCACCGCCAACTTGCTTCATATGATTACAAATTATTTGAAGTCGAACCAGAGGATCTCTATGATTTTTTAGACAGTAACCGGTACTGCGGACTTAATGTAACCATTCCTTACAAAAAAACAGTTGCCGCATATTGCGACGAACTTTCCGATGAAGCAAAAAAATTAGGTTCTGTAAATACAGTTGTTCGTAAAAACGGAAAACTATATGGCTATAACACAGACTACTATGGTTTTCGCTCTATGCTGATGCAGAGCCGCCTGAATGTTGCTGGCAAAAAGGTTCTCATCCTCGGAAGCGGCGGCGCGTCGGTTACCGCCAATGCCGTTTTGCAGGAAGCAGGGGCCTATGTTATCACAGTATCCCGCACAGGAGAGAATAATTATACAAATATTTATAATCACGCAGATTCCTATCTGATTGTCAACGCAACGCCCGTTGGAATGTATCCAGATAATGGCACCTCACCTGTTGATCTGAACAATTTTCCACATCTTGCAGGTGTGCTCGATATGATCTATAATCCTGCAAGAACACAGCTTTTAATAGATGCGGAAAACAAAGGTCTTATTACACAAAACGGACTTTGGATGCTCGTTGCGCAAGCAAAGCAAAGTGCACAGATCTTTACACAGGCGGAAATACCCGACAGCAAGATTGCCTCCATACATAACCTGCTGCGCAATCAAATGGAAAATATTATTCTCATTGGTATGCCCGGTTGTGGAAAATCAACCATTGGTAAGCTTTTAGCAGATAAGCTTAACAGGCGGTTTGTTGATATTGATAGTGAGATTGAAAAAAATGCAGCATTATCCATTCCTGAGATTTTTGCCTTAAGTGGAGAAGACACTTTCCGAAGCATAGAATCAAATGTATTATCCGAATCAGGAAAACAATCCGGCTTAGTAATTTCCACCGGCGGTGGTTGCGTAACAAGACCGCATAACTATTCCCTGCTGCATCAAAACGGCAAAATCATATGGTTAACACGCAATATTGAGATGCTTCCCACACAAGGACGGCCTCTTTCGCAGACAACACCGCTTAGCAAAATGTATCATATCAGAAAACCTCTGTATGAAGCATTTGCGGATTTTACTGTTTCCAATGACGAATCGCCGGACATAACCGTATCCAAAATTTTAGATAAACTAAACATAGAGGTATAATCATGAAAATTCTTGTCATCAACGGACCGAATATCAATATGCTCGGCATCCGTGAACCCGGTGTTTACGGAAAGGATTCCTTCTCCGATCTTTTGAAGCTACTTAACAATATTTCCGCTGAGCACAACATAACTGTTGATCAATTCCAATCCAATCACGAAGGCACCATCGTTGATAAGATTCAGTCCGCATATGGCGTATATGACGGAATTGTCATAAATCCGGCCGCATATACACATACATCGATTGCAATTTTAGATGCGCTGAAAGCGGTATCGATCCCCACCGTTGAAGTGCATATATCTGATGTTGATGTAAGAGAACCATTTCGGCAGAAATCCTACGCAGGTCTTGCATGTGAAAAAACGATAAAAGGTCAAGGCATCGAAGGCTATAAAAATGCGATTATATATCTGATTTCCAAATATAATAAATAAATAACGCAGACATAATACAGTTTGTATTATGTCTGCGTTTTATTATTATAACAAAGTGTATATGCATTATAACTGACTGTTCCGTCAATAAAATGCGCTAATTCCTTTGCGATGCAAAAGCCACACTTACGGTGAAGCTCCAAAGAAGCACAGTTATCTCTGTTAACATGCGAATATACAATCTTATAACCCTGCTCTTTCAGATACGACAAAACAGCGCTAACAAGTGCAGCCGAATAACCTCTCCTGCGGTGTGCAGGATCACACTCGAGTCCCTCAAGCAACACCCCATCACTATATGGCTCTGCCCGCAACGCAGCAATATACCGGTTATCGACCATCCACACCGCACAAAACGAATCCTTCTCTTTAAAAAAATCTGTCAGATATAAATAGAAATCCTGTTCAATATGAATCATCCGCTCATTCTCAGAAAGGTTCGGATATTCTTTTGCAGATTGGATATCATTACTTTCCGAATATACCTGCATCAATTGCGAAAAATAAATATCCTTCACTGAATAAAAAATTTTTAGCATAGCTACTCCTGCATTTTATTTCCACTATAATTCAATACTATTTATTGGTTCGTCATTTTTCAGCATAGTATGACATTTTTCCTTCATGCATAGCAAGAAAAACTTACAAAATATAGTGTTTTACTGCCTGAAAAATAACAAAAAATTATAAAAATGATAAAAATACAACTACTTTATTCACATTCTCCACAGGTTTTTCCACAGAAAAGTCGTCATAAGATGGTTCAAAAATTGTAAGTTTCAAGAATTTGATGCAATTTATATAACTTTATTTGCTATTAATTGATTACAAATAGTATCATACAAATATACCTTTTTCATATTCATATGTATATATTCACATCTATAAAATGCAGGAGAATTTCAGTTCTCCTGCATTTTAAATTGCTTCACCAATAATGGATTTTGTTGCATATGCGTTTAGGGTCATATCCGAAGTTTTTCCGGATAAATATTCGTAATATGCCTGCGCGCCAATCATTGCTGCATTATCACCACACAACGAAAGAGGTGGCATATAAATTTTAAAATCACCCTTCTCTGCCGCAGTAGAAAGATCCGAACGAATCCTTGAATTTGCAGCTACACCGCCTGCGATTGCCAGCGTATTATAGCCTGTCTCATTAAGCGCACAAATAACTCTTGGCACAAGAATATCTGAAACAGCAGCAGAAAAAGATGCACACAAATGATTTTTATCGACCGTCTGTCCTACCTGCTGAGCATGATTTACGATATTCAATGCCGCTGTTTTAAGACCAGAAAAACTCATGTCAAGCGGATTTGAACCTGCCTTTGAACGCGGCAAGGCATACAAAGTATCGTTGCCGTCTTTTGCCGCTTTATCAAGCGACGCGCCGCCGGGGTATGGCATGCCGAGAACACGCGCAACCTTATCGAAGCACTCCCCCGCAGCATCGTCAAGTGTTGTGCCCAACACCTTCATCTTTGTATAATCCTGTACATCGACAATCATAGTATGACCACCGGACACAACAAGGCATAAAAACGGCGGCTCCAATTCAGGATAAGCAAGATAATTTGCGGCAATATGTCCGCGAATATGATGAACGGGAATCAACGGCTTACCCAACGCAAGCGCTGTCGCTTTTGCAAAATTCACACCGACCAAAACTGCACCGATCAGTCCCGGAGCATAAGTAACGGCAACAGCATCAATATCATCCCGGGATAGGTTTGCCTCCTGCAAAGCCTGATCCGCTAATGCATATATAACCTCAATGTGCTTTCTGGACGCTATTTCAGGAACAACTCCGCCATAGATCTTATGCAGATCTACCTGCGAGCATATACAATCAGAAAGGACCGTTCTTCCGTCTCTTACAACGGCAACAGCTGTTTCATCGCAAGAGGATTCTATTGCCAAAATATTCACTTGCTCAGCTCCTTTCTGAGAATGATTGCATCTTCCCGGGGATTTGTATAGTATCCCGGCCTTCTGCCCACTTCAAAAAATGCATACTTTTTATATAGGGAAATTGCGGGCATATTAGACTGTCTGACCTCTAAGGTAATATCGGAAACATCCCTATCCTCCAGCATGCGAAACAACTCTGTCAGCAACAAAGATGCAATCCCACAATGACGATAGTCCGGATCAACCGCCAAATTCATCATATCGGATTCTCCAAGCACCGTCTGACTACCTACATAACCAACAACCTTATCGTCTTTTAACGCAACAAGCCATAGTGAAAGCGGATTTGACAACTCACTTTGAATTGAATTTATGCTCCAGGGACTGCTAAAGCATTGTGTCTCCAGCAATGCGATCTGCCGAACATGATCATTAGACATTATATGACATTGAATCATTTTGCATCAAACCAACTTTTTCCCCATTTTGCTTCCGCTACAAGTGGAACGCGAAGAACTGCAACCTGCTGCATTTTTTCACTCACGAGTGCTGCCACATCAGATGCAATTTCCTCAGGACATTCAATGATGAGCTCATCATGTACCTGCAAAACAAGCCTTGCCTGCGGACAGTGCTCTGCAAGTGCCTGATCAACAGATATCATAGCAAGCTTGATCAAATCGGCAGCAGTGCCTTGAATCGGTGTATTTAGAGCAATCCGTTCTGCACCCTGTCTGACCATATAATTGGTACTTTTCAGCTCCGGAATACTGCGTCTTCTTCCGTAGATTGTCTGT
>JAZNNK010000001.1:0-11946 GCA_045580205.1 Faecousia sp. | reverse complement strand
GAGATCACATTCGCCGGCCTTGTGAAAACGGTCAGGAAAAACCTGATAAATTACAGCGCCCTTTGCCCAGTCGGGAACAGCAAAATCAGACGGGATGCACGATAGCTGCCAGCAGTCTCCTGCTTCCATATTGGTCTGATCGCCTTGCTTAAACAGACGGAAGGTGCCGGTGATGCCTGTTATGCGGAAGTGGTAAAAGAACAGACCGGGTTCGTCCAGACAAAATGTGCCGCCCCAGATATCATACAATCCGCGACGGTCATGAAGGGACAGGGGAATTTTACGCAGAAGCTGACCGTTTTCTGCACAAATGACGCAGACTGCCTGCGATGTACCTACGGAGACAGGAATGTGGATATGCAGACGACATTCCTGCCCGGGCGTAAGACACCCGTAGGGGTTTTTATATATGGTTTTTTTGGAATCAAACAGAATACGCATGATAAGCTCCGATCGGTTTCTTAAAATGCCGGGACGGCAAATGCTGTCCCGGCAGAGAAATTATTGCTGCAGCATTCTGCAAAACAGCGCCATGTATTTTGCGGCTGGTTTATCCCAGCTGAAATCTTGCTGCATATCCCGTTTTTGCAGTGAACGGAAGAGCCTGGGATGGTTGTTATAAAGGTTTAAACAACGTTTGATCGCAGCGAGGAAATCATCTGCGTTATAGCTTTGGAATGTAAAACCTAAACCGCCTTTGCCATTTTCGTCAACAGAAGAAACGGTGTCCTTCAGGCCACCTGTTGCATGTACGACAGGGACCGTTCCGTAGCGCATGGCATTCATCTGACTTAAGCCGCAGGGCTCGCTTTTTGAGGGCATGAGGTATATGTCTCCTCCTGCGTATATGCGTGCGGCAAGGTTCAGGTCAAAGCAGATCTTTGCGGCTACACGGTCCGGAAATTCTGCGGCAAGACCTCTGAAAAATTCCTCAAACTGTTTTTCGCCTGTTCCAAGGATCAAAAGCTGCGCATCTTCTTCCCGCATAAGCTGTCGTGCAATATGGCAAAGAAGATCGAGTCCTTTATGTCCTGCCAGCCGGGTAACCATGACCATTAACGGAACGTCTTTTTTTACAGCAAGCCCGACCTCTTTCTGCAGGGCAGCCTTACAGGCAGCTTTTCCGGAGGAGAGGGTGTCTGCGCTATAGTTGGCGGGGAGCGCAGGATCGGTTTCAGGGTTAAAGGTAGTGGTGTCGATACCGTTGGTAATGCCGGTAAGTTTACCTGCATTGCCGGACAGAACCTGATCCAGTCCGTGCGCATAGTATGGGTACATGAGCTCCCTGGCGTAATTTTCAGAAACGGTAGTTACCATATCTGCCAGTTCGATCGCGCTTTTCATCATATTGACGGAGTTGTCCATGTCGAAATGAACGCGATATTCAGCAGGAAGCGCCAAAACATCGTTATAAAAACCGGCGTCTGCCCAACCCTGATATTCAATGTTGTGGATAGTAAACATTACTTTTGTATAGGGGAAAAGCGCACGGTACTGCGCCTTCAAAAAAGCCGGAACACAGGCGGTCTGCCAGTCGTTACACTGGATTACATCAGGGATGAAATCCAGCGCTGCCATAGCATCTAAGCATGCCTTTGAAAAATAGGCAAACCGTTCTCCGTCATCGCCGTTTCCGTAGATCGCGCCCTCACGGCCGCCAAAATAATACAGGTTGTCAACAAAGTAGACCTGTACGCCGTCAGTACGGTTTTTTAGCGCATAGATCCCTGCGTACTGCTGCCGCCAGCCGAGCGCAACATAAAATTGTGCGACCTGCTCCAATTCCAAGGAAGTGTTGTCCTTGATTTTTTTGTAGTAGGGGAGAAATAAGGCTACCTGGTTGCCTTCGATGCGCGACAGTGCAGAGGGGAGTGCCTCCATGACATCGCCAAGACCGCCCGATTTGATATACGGAGCGCCTTCGGAGGCGAGTATTGCGATTTTCATACGACTTCTCCTCTTCGAATGATGATAGGACTGGTGGGTGTGCCGATCAGCTTGGAGCCCGCACGTACAACAACATCTTTATCGAGAATGACATTTTTCAGCTCGCAGTTTTCTCCGACGACTGTGTCGTTCATAATAACACAGTTATTGATCTTTGCGCCCGCACAGATCGTTACCTGGCGGAATAACACACTGTTTTTCACACTTCCTTCAAGCATGCAGCCGTCGGCTAAAATGCAGTTTCTTACATAGCAATTATCACCGTAATAGCTGGGCACACGGTCGCGCACACGGGTATATACGGGGTGTTCGCTGTTAAAAAGACCGTGCCGTATATCCTTGTCAATCAACGATAGGGTGTTGCGGAAGTATTCCTCGATGGAGTCGTTATACAGAGCAACACCGTCATGCTCATAAATATTGACGGTTGCCTGGTTTTGCTGCCACAGACCTAAAACGAGGTTGCGGTCCATGTGATAGAGATTGCGCGCAATGTGCTCATGGATCTGTTCAATGAGCCACTTTTTACGCAGGACAAAGATGTCCATAGAGGCTGAATAGTCGGAAGGTGCGACATAGTCGACTGCCATATCCGCAATATTACCGCTGCTGTCCAGCTTAACAGCCAGATCAAGCTGCTTTACACCGTTGGCAATACCGCTTTTTGTAACGACGGTAATATCCTTACCGCTTTCAATATGGGAAACAAGGACTTTGTTCAGGTCGATATTGCTCAGGATTGCCGAGTCAATCATGATGACATATTCGTCATCCGGTCCATATTGCAGGAAAGACATAGCTGAGTGTAGGGATTCTAATTTTCCGCGATAGTTTCCCGTTTTACTCATGGAATAAGGCGTCAGAAATTCCAAGCCGCCTTCTTCAAGCTCCAGTCCCCATTCTTCACCCGAGCCAATATGGTTGATCAGAGATTGATAGCTATGACGCGTAATTACGCCGACATGCCGGACACCGATGCCGGCAAGGTTAGAAAGCGCAAAGTCTACATGGCGATACCGGCCACCGAACGGCAGACTTGCCATTGTGCGCGCCTGTGTCAAGGCGCCAAGTGTTGCATCGTTAGCAAAGATAATACCCATTACGTTCATAACGAGATCCTCCTTACAGCATTTCGCCGGGCAGCAGAACAGTGTCTTCTTGTACAACAGAGCCTTTAGCGGTAACGCTGATCTGCATTTTTTCATCGGGCGCAAAAGCCCCGCCGACAACGGCATTGCGGCATACCTTGCTGTCTTCACCCAATATTGCATGGCGTACGATCGCGTTAGGCTCGATTACAACGCCGGGCATTACAACACTGTCTTCTACCAAAGCGCCATGACCGACAAAACAGCCGGTGGAAATGATACTATGACGGACGGTTCCGTAAACTTCAGAGCCTTCTGCGATGAAGCAGTTGACTGTTTGAGCATTTTCATCGATATAACTGGAGGGGAAGGCGTTGTTTCGGGCGTATATTTTGGATTTTTCATCGCCACGAATATTGAATTCAGGTGTCTTTCCCAAAAGCTCCATGTTTGCTTCCCAGAGAGAGTCGATCGTTCCGACATCCTTCCAGTAGCCATTAAATACATAGGCCATCATTTTATGACCGCCGGCAAGCAGCTTGGGAATAATGTTTTTTCCAAAGTCGTTTGAGGATTCAGGATCTTCCTCGTCGCTGATCAGGGCTTCACGCAGCACATTCCAGTTAAATACATAAATGCCCATAGAAGCATTGGTTGACTTGGGATTTTTTGGTTTTTCTTCAAATTCATAGATCGAGCCGTCGGGGTTGGTGTTGAGGATACCAAATCGCGAGGCTTCCTTTAACGGCACATCGCGGACAGCAATCGTACAGCTTGCTGCGTGTTTTTCGTGGTATTGCACCATTTCGGCATAATCCATTTTATAGATATGGTCTCCGGAGAGAATTACGACATAGTCGGGGACAAAGCGTTCGATAAAATCGATATTCTGATAGATGGCGTTTGCCGTTCCTTTATACCAGCCGCTTTTTTTGTCATGACGTTCATAGGGGGGCAGAACCTGCGCGCAGCTATGGGTCTTATTTAAGCCCCAGGGCTGGCCGTTGCCGATATACTCGTTGAGTTCCAGTGGTTGATACTGTGTTAAAATTCCGACAGTATCGATGCCGGAGTTGACACAGTTGGATAGGGGAAAATCAATAATGCGGTATTTTCCGCCAAAGGGAACGGCAGGTTTGGCGGTGTTCTCTGTAAGGACTTTCAGACGGCTGCCCTGTCCTCCGGCCAGGAGCATGGCAATACAGCGTTTTTTCTGAAAATACATGAATACTTCTCCTTTTTTTGAAAGTATGGTGCGGGAAATTAAGTGCGCTGCGCTTACAGGGAAATTGTCAACAATATATGTATATACGGATACTGCTCTGCTTTTATTGTACGGCATTGTGTGATATCCGTCAAGAAAAGAATCTTGGAATCGTTTGCTATTTCTGCGGTTGACAGGGAAGAAAAAAGGAAATAATATAGATATATTGATTTTTATGAGGAGGGACATTATGGACGCTGGCAGTACGAGCGGCAATATACCGGACCGAAGTAGACGGCAGCGCCCGGTTTGTTGCTGTCTTTAAAGGACGGTGTTTGCCTTACTTAATCATATTAAGGAGGTAACACAATGAAAGAACGTTTTGAGATCGTTGAAAAAACGATTATAACGATGCTGGAAGAGAAAAAGTATGCAACTGTGCGGGAAGTTCTTGTTACGATGAATCCTGCGGATATTGCATTAGTCTTTTCCGGCCTTGAGAAGCAGCAGATTCCTTTGTTGTTTCGGTTGCTGCCAAAGGAAATGGCAGCAGAAACATTTGCAGAGATGCAGCCTGAAGAACAGGAGATCTTGATCCAGGGCTTTTCCGATAATGAACTGAAGGAAGTTCTGAACGAATTATACATCGACGATGCGGCAGATCTGGTCGAGGAAATGCCTGCAAATGTGGTTAAGCGGATATTATCGCAGGCAACACCGCAGATGCGCAATACGATCAATCAGATTTTGCGGTACCCTGAGTATTCAGCCGGTTCAATGATGACAACAGAGTATGTATCGCTGCGTTCGGATATGACAGTAGGTGAAAGCATCTTACGGATCCGCAGGCAGGGGGTCGATAAGGAAACGATCTATACCTGTTACGTTACGAAGGATCGCAGACTTATCGGCTTGATTTCGGTCAAGGACCTGCTCCTTGCGCCCGGCGATGACATTTTGATCGAAGAGATCATGCAGACAAACCTGATATATGTCGGTACGCATACAGACCAGGAAGAAGTTGCAAGGATGTTTTCCAGATATAATTTCCTGGCACTTCCGGTGGTGGATAAAGAGAATCGTATGGTTGGTATCGTTACGTTTGACGATGCTATGGATGTTTTGGAGGATGAAGCGACCGAGGATATCGAGATCATGGGCGGTATGCTCCCTTCGGAAAAGACATATTTGAAAAGTTCCGCTTGGGAGTTATTTAAAAACCGAATCCCCTGGTTGTTGCTGTTAATGGTATCGGCAACCTTTACGGGCATGATCATATCGGCTTTTGAAGATGCACTGGCAGCGCAGGTCGCGCTGACAGCCTTTATTCCTATGCTGATGGGTACGGGAGGAAACTCGGGATCGCAGGCATCTGTTACAGTAATACGCGCCCTGAGTTTGGGAGAACTGAAAAATTCCGATCTTCCGAAGGTAGTTTGGAAAGAGATCCGTACAGCCGTTATATGCGGTGTGGTCCTGGCGGCAGTATGTTTTATGAAGATATGGCTTGTTGACAGGAATGTACTTGGTAATGACCATATTACGCTGACGGTAAATGCTGTGGTATGTCTTGCACTGCTGGTTACAGTTCTGCTTGCAAAGCTTGTTGGCGCGGTGCTGCCTATGCTGGCAAGGCTTGTTAAATTGGATCCGGCGGTTATGGCAAGTCCGTTTATTACATCCATCGTTGATGCTGTTTCGTTGCTCGTATATTTCTTCTTTGCAAAGATTATGTTAGGCATATGATAAAAGTCCTCGTTCATTATGAACGAGGACTTTGGTTATTTTATGAGGAGTTCTGCAATCTGGATGGCGTTGGTAGCAGCACCTTTTCGGACCTGATCGCCGCAGCACCACAGACAAATACCGTTATCGTCTGTCAGATCCGGACGGATGCGACCGACAAATACGATATCCTGATCGGTGGTGTCCAGGGGCATGGGATACTGTTTGTTCTGCAGATCGTCGACCAGCTTACAACCGGGGGCATCTGCAATCGCCTGACGCGCCTGCTCTACGGATACGGGCGTATCAAAATGGCAGCTGACAGAGATGGAGTGGCTGCGTACAACGGGAACACGAATGCAGGTACAGGAGACCTTCAGATCGGGCAGATGCATGATCTTTCTGCCTTCGTTTTGCATTTTCATTTCCTCGCTGGTGTAGCCTTCTGTTTGCTCACCGCCGATTTGAGGAATGAGGTTGTAGGCAATCTGATAGGGGAAGACCTTGGGCGTATAAGTTTCACCGCGACTGAGAGCCTCTACTTCTTCCATAAGCTCCACCGGACCGCCTGCACCGGCACCGGAAACTGCCTGATAAGTCGAAGCGGTCATGGTGCGGATGGGCGAAAGTTTATTAAGAGCATTTACAGCAGTGATTGTGATGATGGTAGAGCAGTTGGGGTTGGAAATAATACCGTTATGCTTTGCAACATCCTCGGGGTTGACTTCGGGAATGATCAGAGGAACAGCAGGATCCATGCGGAAGGCAGAGGAGTTATCCACAAATACTGCGCCCGCCTTAATAATCGCAGGAGCAAACTGTTTTGCGATATCATTTTCAGCAGCACCTAAAACGATATCAACGCCATTAAATGCTTCATCGCAGGCAAGCGCGATCGTAATATCTTCTCCCCGGAAACGGATGGTCTTGCCGGCACTGCGTGCGCTGGCGAGCGGGATCAGCTTTCCAACAGGGAAATTGCGCTCCTCCAGAATTTTGATCATTTCCTGTCCTACAGCACCGGTAGCGCCAAGGATAGCAACGGTATAGGTTTTCATAAAAACGCCTCCAAAAAAAGGAATACATAGTGGGCGGCAAACAGCCACCCACTAACAATTATTTTACAAAGCTATTATACAATATGCGAATTGCTTCCGCAAAGTCCCGGTTATCCACACCGAAGATAATATTCAATTCCTCGGGACCCTGGTTGATCATGCGGATGTTGATGCCTGCCTGACCCAACGCAGCAAAGACTTTACCGGAGATGCCGGGACGAAATGCCATCTGGCGGCCGACGGCAGCAACGACTGCAATCTGGTCATGCACATGCAGTGCGTCCGGATGGACATCCTGCTGAATTTCTGCAAGGACGGCGTAAAGACTCGGAGCGATGGCTTCTGTCGGCATAACGACAGAAACGCTGTCAATGCCGTTAGGAACATAGTCAATGGAGATGTTGTGCCGCTCCAGAACGGAGAGGACCTTCCGTAAAATACCGACCTCGTTACTCAATCCGCGTTTGGAAAGAGAAATGATGGTAAAGTCTTTTTTGCCGGTAATGCCGGTAATAAACCGATCAGGATTGGCGCTGGTGTCAAAGCTTTCGCGGATCATAGTGCCCGGATCGTCCGGCGCGTTTGTGTTGCGGATATTTAAGGGAATGTTCTTTTCCCGTACAGGGAAGATCGTGCCTTCGTGAAGGACCTGTGCGCCGGAATAGCTCAATTCACGAAGCTCATCGTATGTTACTTCGGGAATGGGCTGCGGATTGTCGACAATGCGCGGATCGGCCATTAAAATACCTGAGACATCGGTCCAGTTCTCGTAGACATCTGCTTCCAGTGCAGCGGCTGCCAGCGAACCGGTAATATCACTGCCGCCCCGGGAGAATGTGCGGATTGTACCGTCCGGCATTAAGCCGTAAAAGCCGGGGGTTACAATGCCTTTACCCTTAACCGCAGATCGAAGCGCGGCATAGGAAGTGTCCTGATCGACAGAGCCATCCATGTTGAATTTGACCCAGTCGGCAGCATCAACAAATTCAAAGTTAAGGAAGGCGGCCATCAGCTTGGCAGAAAAATACTCGCCCCGGCTGACAAGCTCATCTTGAGAGATCATCTTGGCATCCAGACGCTGTTTCAGTGCAGCAAACTCTGTTTCAAGGTCCAATTTGATCTCCAGCTCATCGCGTATCTGCAAATAGCGGGAGGTGATCATTTCGAAGATGCGGTCGCAATCGACACCGTACTGTGCGTGTGCATGGCACAGGTATAACAGATCGGTGATTTTGTGATCGTTTTTATCGCGTTTTCCTGCAGCAGAAACAACGACTACACGGCGCTGCTTATCTGAGAGCAGGATGTCCCGTACTTTTTGGAACTGACCTGCGTCTGCCATAGACGAGCCACCGAATTTTGTTACTTTCAGCATATTTCTACCCTCTTTCATCAGGTTGATGGCAATGCGGCAATAAATACGTTTTCCTTATCACGGAGCCATGCATGCATGCTTGATACGGATACAGGCTTTGTAATCGTGGCGTTGCCCCAGGATGTTTGCCGGTTTTCTTCTAACCAGCTGTCGGTACAGCCGCGCACATAATAGCAGAGCTGCTCGTTGTTGCAGGCAGGGGTTTTCGAACCGTAGGGGCTGTAAAAACCACGACCGAGTTTAATATCCATACAATCCTGCAAGACATTGTAGGCGGTGGGATAGCGGCCTGCGCCCTGACCGAAAAAGCTCATTCGGCCGGAGGCACTGCCAAGCAGAGTGATTAGATTATAATTGGTGGGTACGGCTGCTTCCGGTTCGCCTGCAGAAAACAGTGTTGGCTGCACATAGGCGCTTATCTTACCGTTTTCGCATTTGCCGTAGGAGACAAGCTTACACACAAGCCCGTGAGATTTGAAATTATCCACATCTTCGGCATGGATGCTGCGGATGCCTGCTGCCGGCACACTGCTGCTTTCCAAGCTGATACCAAAAGCAATATTTGCAGAAAGGATTAGTTTGTGCCAGGTGTCGATGCCGTCTACATCGGTAGTCGGATTTGCTTCGGCGTAGCCCAGCTGCTGCGCCTGCGACAGAGCATCCTGATAAGTAAGACCAAGACGTGTCATAGAGTCGAGGATATAATTGCAGGTTCCGTTCATGATACCGCCAACCTGCAGAATGTTTTGTACGCGGCGTGCTCGCTCAAGCTCGGAGAGCCAGCCGATACCGCCGCCAACTGCAGCAGTGCAGCGAAATGCGACACCCTTTTCCTGTGCCAGTGGAAGCAGTTCATCATAGTAGGTTGCGACCAACGCTTTGTTGGAAGTGATAATATTTTTTCCGGCCTCAATTGCATCATGTACAAATCGATAAGCAGGATTCAAGCCGCCCATAGCTTCTACAACCGTATCAATAGAATTGTCTGTAAGAACATCATTAAAATCACGGGTAACTTTTGCGTCAGGCAGAGCAACATCTTCGAGGCAAACGACCGTTGCCACTTCCATATCCGATCTTTCACGGACAAGGTCATAAAGTCCTTTTCCGACAACGCCAAAGCCAAGCAGACCAATTCGCATTTTTTCTTCCTCCAATACGCTGTTGAGCACCCGTGTTCACGAGAATAATACTTGCTTTTTTATCGAAAGCAGTATATCATATATCTGCTTAAAAAGCAACTGTATCAAAAAAACAAGTTTTTTCGGGAAATAGGCGCATATTTGTGCAATTGGCAAATAAACGGGAGATGTTTCCGAGGGAGGTTATCTCATGCAATACCACTCCACCCGCAGCACCTGCTCTATGACGGACAGTGCGCAGGCGGTTCTTTCAGGTCTGGCACCCGATGGCGGACTGTATGTTCCTGACCGGCTGCCGAAGATCGATGTTGAAGCTTGTCTTGCGGAAGATACAAAGGCGATGGCTGTGCGGATCATCTCGACTTTACTGCCGGATATACCGGATATGAAGACGTTGGTCGACAGAGCTTATACCGGTAAATTTGAGACTGAGGAGCTTACACCTACGGTCGATACAGGCGTATTTACGGTGCTGGAACTGTTTCGTGGACCGACATCTGCGTTTAAGGATGTGGCGCTGTGCATGCTGCCGCAGCTGCTCACTGCAGCGAAGAAAGTAAAAAATATGCAGGAGGACATCCTCATTTTGACGGCTACCTCCGGAGATACCGGAAAGGCAGCGCTGGCAGGCTTTGCAGATGTGGACGGTGTTCGCATTTGTGTGTTTTATCCGCAGGGAGGCGTCTCCGCCGTTCAGCGCGCACAGATGGTTACGCAGGAGGGCAAAAATGTTGCGGTCTGCGCTGTTGAGGGCAATTTTGACGACGCGCAGACAGGTGTGAAAAATATTTTTGCCGCTGCGGTTGACGGCAGACTTCCCGGTGGGAACACTTACCGTCTTTCCACAGCAAACTCGATCAACATTGGTCGGCTTGCACCGCAGATTACATATTATTTTAAAGCATACAGTGACCTTCTGCGTCGCGGACAGATCACACCCGGCGAGGAAGTCAATTTCAGTGTACCCACCGGAAATTTTGGAGATATTCTTGCAGGATATTTAGCAAAGAAAATGGGGCTTCCTGTAGGCAGACTTGTCTGCGCTTCTAACGCCAATAATGTACTGACGGACTTTATCCGCACTGGTACTTATGACCGGCGCCGGCCCCTGTATAAGACACTTTCACCCTCGATGGATATTCTTGTATCGTCGAATTTGGAGCGGCTTTTGTACTTTATGACAGAGGACACACAGCTTGTAAAAGGGCTGATGGAGCAGCTGAATACAGTGGGTGCTTATACGGTTTCAGATGAGCTTAAGCAAACCATCGGCAAGGAATTTTGGGCAGGCTATTGCGACGATGCGCGTGCACAGCAGACGATCTGCTCGGTGTGGAAGGAGCAGGGGTATCTTTGCGATACGCACACGGCAACAGGCTGGGCGGTCGCACAGGATTATGTTGCACATACCGGTGATACAAGAAAAATGGTCGTTTTGTCTACGGCATCTGCATATAAATTCCCGGGCGCAGTTCTGTCGAGCTTAGAGAAGCCGGAACAGACGGATGAATTTTTCATGATGGAAAGACTTGCAGAATTAACAGGTGTTCCGGTTCCTGCAAACCTGATGGGGCTGCAAAACAGACCAGAGCGCCATACAGATGTAATTAGTAAGGAGCAGATGCTGTCCTATGTTATGGGACTGTAATCCGTTACAGACAGGAGAGACAGATATGAAAAAAGTAACGATTCGCGTACCTGCCACGACGGCGAATTTAGGCCCGGGCTTTGATGCTTTCGGCTGCGCGCTCAGCTTATATACGGATGTAACATTTGAGGAGACGGAATCGGGCTTGGAGATCACGGGCTGCGAGGAGGAATATACTGGCCCCGATAATCTGGCGTATGTTTCCTATTGTGCTGTCCTGCAGTCGCTCAGTGAGGAAGTAAGAGGCATTAAGATCCATATCGATGCGCAGATCCCTATTGGAAGAGGCCTGGGATCTTCTGCGGCACTGTTAGTTGCCGGTGCGATGGGCGCCAACGTACTGCGCGGCAATAAAATGTCCACGCAGGGTCTGCTGAACATTACCAATGCGATGGAAGGCCATCCGGATAACCTTGCACCTGCATTTTTTGGTGGTCTGACGGCGTCGATGGTTGACGGAGGACTTCCGGTAACAGTCAATTTTCCACTGCATCCGGACTGGGATTTTATTGCACTTGTCCCTGATTTTCCGCTTGCTACGGAGTTTGCCCGATCGGTGCTGCCGGCAGAATTGCCCAGAGCAGATGCCGTATATAATATATCGCATGGTGCAATGGTTCTGAAAGCATTGGAACTGGGCGATGAAAAGCTGCTTCGTAATGCTATGCAGGACAGGCTTCATCAGCCGTATCGTAAAAAGCTTATTGCGGATTATGATGCCATTGAGGCACTTGTGCGTACGACCGGCGCAGGCTTCTG